>CAZNVR010000001.1:0-103553 GCA_964576655.1 uncultured Legionella sp.
GGATTAAAATGATCGGTTGTTGCTGGTATTGCTGCTTGTTTCTTAACATGTCTTAAGCCATTAGCTGCAATATATTTAAATGTCGCAGGTTCACCAATTTCAGCACCAGCTTGAAGACCAGCAATTAAACATCCTAAAAGATGTGGTTGCATAAATTCAAGTTCACCAGCTGTATTTAAAACTTGAACATCTTGAAAACACATAGATACAAATTCACTTGCGATCGCCCGTGCTTGTGTTTTACATTCTGTAAATGTCCCACGATAACCTACATAACCATTTCGTTCACTTCGATTCTGAGTATTACTCATAAACTTGCAATGATTGCGTAGTTGAGTATGAACAGATTCAATATCATATGTTGATGCTGCATCTGTATGAGTACCATCTTCGGCGAGATCATCACTTGCATCCTGTGAGATAAGCGGGATCATTATATTGGTTCGTTTAGCTTCAAAAGCTGTAAAACCATCGTTAAAATTTGAGCTTAATGAATGACCACGAGTTCCACCTGTTAAGAATGTTCGTGTATAAACATTAGGTAATCCTAAAAATCCGTCTGTTGCGTCACGTTCTAATACTACTAATGAACTATTCAGATTAAACCAATCTTGAACTTCAAATGCATCTGCCTTAAGTTGACCAGGTTGTAAACTTGTTGTTGAAGCACAAATGCCTACTGCTGTTACACGATCAAGTGCAAGTGGACTACGCGCACTATTAATTCCAGAAGGAATTGATGCACTATAGCCTGGTTGAGCATTAATATATGTTGCAAGATCAAGAATTGTAGCAAAATCTTTTAACAATAGACTTAATGCCGAAGCACCGCCACCCGCAACTGTTGTGGTCAACGATGTATCGTCAATTGTTAACGTTGCAGTTGTAATAGCATTACAGCCGATTTCAAAATAAACTTTACCACCAAGTTCACCTGTTGTTGAATCTGTACTTTCAGTAATATCATCAACTTGACGGTTAATGACAATAGTGCGCTTCGCATCAACAGCTATCAGACCAACAATATTCGCGCTTGCCACTAAGATTTCACCTTGTTGATCGGTTGTTACACCAATATCTAAAAAATCAGAATTCGCAATAAGTTCTAACGAAATTCCCATACCATCGCGTTTTGCGCCTGTTCCAGTAATTGCGAGATCAATTGAAATACGATCTACAACAGCTGAGGCGTATGCAATAGCGACAGTTCCTAAAGCTGTATTAAATTTTGTATTAATTTCAGTTACTGTTGCGGCAGCACTTGTGCAATTGGCGGCAGTTAATGTCACTAAAGCGCCACCATTAATTCGACAAGTCAGATTTGTTGCTGGAGTTCCTGTCCAATCGGCGCCAAATTCAAGATTCCATGATTCAGATGTATCTTCATCAATTGTATAGTTAATTAAATTCTCTTCTGTACCATAGTTCGATGATGTCAATGTACCCCAACCCGTTATATCACGATCTAAAAGTGAACTTGCTTGTGTGGAATTATTTGTCTTATAAACCAATATACGACTTGCGCCATTTGCAATACGTGAATCATTTGAAGCGTTAACTAATGCGCGTGCTGCATTAACAATTTCACCATCACCAAAATATTCTACGAGATCTGATAATGTAGAACCATCATATTCAACAATTCCAGCAACGGCACCAGGAGCACCTTTATTAGCTTCACCGATAATACCTACAATCCCTGTTTCAGCTAAAGGAAGATTACCAATCAACTTCACCTTTAAAGATGAATAAGCACCGGGTATTCTTAAACTAGCTCCATTAAAAGTCTGCACAATAGCCATTTTGATTCTCCTTTATCGCTCTAAATAGTTATTAATATTGAGCAATTGCTTCAAGCCAATCTGAAAGAGTGGCTGATTTTGCTGGTACACGTTTTTTTGCAAAGATATAAACTGCTTCGCTGTCCCATGATTTTGCCTTGGGATTTTCTTGTTTAAATATTCTAAAAGCTTTATCAAATTCAACTGCTTCAGGATTTTCGTTATTAGACATAGACATGCACTCCTATTAAAATTATGTTCTTCATTCATTACTTTATCATCTTTTGGGGTTTTTTTCTTAATTAGTAACAGCAGAATCGCAAACATTAGGCATTATCAACAACAGTTTTAACTGTTAAATCAGATTCATCTTCACGCAATAATACATCACGCTTGACTTTAATTGCAGGATCAGCATATCCAAATGGAACATGAGTTTCTGCAGTCCATGAATGTTCAATAAATCCACTTCGAACAGTTAAGAATCGTGTAAATACGTTACTTGGAAGATGCTCAGAACGCATAAAATCTGTTCCATCATAACTTGTTAATTCCAGACCGCGCTCTATTAAGGTTTTTTTATTCGATAATAATAGATATTTAACTAATATATATAGGTATTTCGTGATTAATTGATTTTGACTCATGATGGTAATAGTAATCATTTCTTGTTCACGTGTTGCTCTTCGTACTCTTCGTGAAATTTCCGTATTAGCTTGAATAATACATCCATCTAAATTATCAATTACAAGATCACGATCTAACATAAAGTGTTTTTGTCCTACATCATTATCAATACCACCTACAATCGGATATTTATTATTATCTCCATCAACAAAAATATGTCCAGTGTGAACGATAGACAAATCAGGGTTTGCTATATCAACATCAATAAATCCAGTTACGGAATTATAGCTTGTTGCATTAAATGGACCTGCCATAAGAGTAGGTGTAATTGGTGTATCAACTTCATCTAAAAAGTCTTCAAATGCAGCATAGTTTTCAGATTCAATATTGTTAGCTAAATTAATGGAAATAACTGGTGTTTTGACATCTTGAAGATTATATCCTTGTGATATATTAATGACCTCATCTTTTACTAATTCTTTAATTTTATTAATTTCCTTTTGACCATAATATGCTGCAAGATGTGGTTGTAACATTTCACCAAATATATCATCAACAATATCTAAATCTGTCCCTAAAGAATTTCGTATGATTTTAAATCCATCACGAATGACACTTTCAATTATAAATTCTGTTAGTTTAAATGACATATAATGACCTTATAGAATTGCTTTTAAAATATTATCTAACTCACGATTAATAAAATTTTCTACATCCGTAAAAATATGGCAACCTCCATATCCTGGATGCATCCATTTGCTCGGATCAGAATTTTCACCAACACGCCTAAATGTTACGTATGATGATTGTGTTCGCTTACCATATTGTTTCTGAACTTTAATTAATCCCTCTAAATCGCGAATTCCTGTATCGGTAATACGAGCTACCACACCTTGAAGTGGTTGTCCTGTATCATCTTTAATAATCTTATTAAGATCTCGATCTTTTAATAGCTTCTGTACCGCTTCACGCAAATTTGTCATCTTAGTATTTACTGGTGCTTTTGATGTTGGTGTATGATAAAATGGTACTGTATTATATTTACCACCCTTAGCGTTAACTTTTGCATTTGGTCCTGCTAATAATCCAGGTTTTTGATCATATGAAGCGTATCCATCTTCAATTGCGTTCGCATGTTCACCTTTTAATGTAATGACATAAATGTTATCGCCAATAGATTCAAATTCTAAAGCATTTATATAGTCTTGGCGTGTTGTTTTAAGGCGTTCATTAGCTAATCTAATGGCTTCAGAATATGCACCTTGAGCTAACGAAGCAACAGCAGACTGTAATGTAGTTGTTGTCTCAATAGATAAATTTTTTAAAGATTTACCTAAGGCTTCAGCATTTAATTGTATGCTAATTGTTCCCATATTATTCTTCTGGAGTTGTTTCTACAATATTTTTATTAGGCTTCAAAGGATTGCCATCTAAATCTTGGCGTGTTAATAAATAGTCACGTTTTAAAAGCCATTGTTGGTTTAATTGTACTGGCTCTTTATGATCAAGTTTCTTAGCAACTTGAGAAAATCTATTAACATGCATTGCATTAACAGCTCTATATGTTATTGGATACGTATAATAGATAGTATATATAGTTCCAATCGATGGACGTTCAAAACCATTAATCCATTTAACATCTCCACTTTCTGTTAATACAAAATGCTTCTGATATGTATATTGTACTCCATGTTGATCGATTAATGTTTGTATAGAAAATGCAGGATATTTTAATCTATCTAATTCGCCTTCTTGACGCTGAATTAGTTCATAAAATGTTGTAGTAAAATCCATTAATTCAATTTTTGCAAAATATTGAACTTCAATATCCGTCTGAAATGTACAAGCAACATTTTGATCATCCCATACGCCTTCTTTAGCGAACTCACGTATTAATGTTTGACTCTGTATAAAACCCCAAGTTTGTTGAAAATTATGATCAATAAAGCCTATTCCTTTACACAATTTGCAATCAATTTCATGTTCACCGCTATCAATTTTCTTTACATTTGGACATAGCATTGTTTGATAGACTTTAACACGAACGCCTTGCGTCTCAATCAACATGTCAAGCTTAACTGGATCTAATTCAACTATTGGAAACTTTTTATTGAATTCACTTTTTTTAGGCAAATTTTTATTAATTACAGCCATTATTGATCCTTTTGTTTTTTATAATCATCCCATAACTGCAATAAGTCTAAAAAGGTCTTAGGCTTTTTTTTAAGTTTTTGAAAAAAATGATGAATCCCTTTATATTCAGGTAGTTTATCAATTATTGGCCAATCATGTTGTGTTACAGTACCTAATATACGAGAATCACCTTTATGATGGTGTTTCGACATATAACATTAGAACATTGTATCAGACTTATCTTTAAATTGATGTTCAAGATGAAGCATTGAAATTACATCATTTTTTGTCTTATCAACTATTCTTGAATCTTCAGATTTCAAAATTGCATCGATTTCTTTTTCTTCGCCAACTTCAATCGCTGTGCTTTTAGCAATTTGCTCCGCCTTTTGATCAAAGTGCAATTGAACTTTTTCATCTAGACTTTTTTCAAATGTTACTTCCGCGTCATGCTCAAGAACTGTTGGTCCTAAGCGAAATGATTTAAATATATCTTCCATGTTGTCTCCTTGTGATTTCTTTACATCTTGTTTAGCTAAATGACTTGCTACATCGGCAATATGCTTATCAGACCAATGCAATTTAACGAGTGCGCTATTAACATCGTTCCATTTGATTTGTTCATCTTTGCCGTTTCCAACTAATTTATATAGAGTTTTAATTGTATTAGAATCTAATGAAGATTTTTTAGGAAACACCGCATGCACAGCGCTTAGAACATCATCAATCTTATGTGAATCTTTATTTTTTGGGGATTCTTTTTTATCTTCTACCTTAGCGTCAGGAGATGGTGTTTTACCATTAATTGGTCCTAAAGTTCGAATAATTTGTGCTTTTTCTTTAGTTGATGCATCAGGATATACGCGCGATATATAATCATAATGATCGTTAACCATCTTCTTACTAGCGTCAGGATTATTTCCCGAATTAATCAAGGAAGTTATAATCTTTTCTTTATGCTTGGCGGACTTATCAGATTCTTTAGCGTCATCTTTTGGATATGTTGCGTCTTGCTTTAATTTTGCTTTTTCCTTGAACCCACCCTGAATACGTTCTTTTCGTTGTTCTACTGTTTCTTCGTTTTTGCCATTTCCATCGTCATTTCCTCCACCACTACCGCCACCAGCTGTGGGCGCTTCTTGACTAGCATGTCGTTCATCAGTATCAAGTTTCTTCTCATGATCAACGTGAGGTGGACCATCTGCATTATCAGAAGACACAACATGGCCATTTGGCAACTTATACCAATACTTATAATTACCAGCAATGCCTGTACGTTTGATGTATTTGTGTGCTGCTTTTTCTAATGGCTCATTCAGATCATTGACCGTTGGTCCTAAACTAAAGGATTTGAATATATCTTCCATGTTGTCTATACCTCAATATAGCTAGTCTTTTGTGACGCGCTTTAAAAATTCTTGTTCATCAATCTGATCATTAAGCAAAAGTTCATCATCTGTTGCTGGAACTTTTAAGCGATCTAGACCATGATTCATCACATCTAACCAATAGTCATCCCAATTACCAGGATCCTTTTTATATTGTACATCTTGTTTGTCTTGTATTTTTTTCATAATTGCCTCCATATCGTTAGCATACAGCATTCCTGTCCTTAATATATGGATTTAAAAGACTTTTTCCATATAATTCATTATACGATGCTTTGTATGAATTATAAACAAAAAAATAGCATTAACTACTGTTTTTTTTATCCCTAAAATGTGCAAATTCCGGCTTAGTACGGTCTAGCTCTTGATACTTGTCAAATAGATCACTATCCTTTAATTTCTTTATAGTTATCAAACTCTTATGATAATCACCCTCTATTATTGAGGCAGGAACAAAGCGTCCACTCTTTTTATAACGCTTTTCATTGCTTGCCAATGACTGTTCTAGGGGAGCATAAACCTTTTGTATTTCAATAGTATAGCCAGCCTTCTTTAATTTTTCAATGATTGCTTTCGATTTTTCATAATTTGAAAAGGTAGCTGGTAAGACTATGTTTTTATTACGCTTTATTGAGTCTCTTAGTAAAGCTGAACCAATATCGGCCGATTCTTTATGATAATAATTTGCTATCTTGTGAGGATCAACATGTGGATCATTTGGATTCATCTGGTCTAGATAGTCTTTTGCAATATCAGAGTCAACTAGTTGAAATTTATCATTATTTTGCATCTTTTCAAATGTTGCGCTTTTGCCGACAGCTGACGGTCCTAGAATAATAATGGCTCTAGGTTTACCGGTTGCAATAGATTTCTCATTCTGCATCCGTTTAATGATTGCGACATGCAACACTCGGCGCTCTGGCTTATATGTTGTGTCATCGATCATCGTATGGGCTTTACTATCTGTTGTTCCTACATTGTCATACTGTGGTGCTTTCAGAGCTGTTTTAGATTGCTTGGGTGAAAATCCAGTTGAACCGTCTGCATAGGTATATTCAAAGGCGTCGCCATTCCATGATCGTGACTTATAGTTCATGGAAACTTGTATTTTACGTGGTTTATTTGTTGGCTTGTCTTTATTAGGTGAAGCAATGGTTTTTCCGTTTGTAAGTTTATACCAATATTTATAATTTCCAGTTGTACCGGTTCGCTTGATATATTTGTGACCTGATGATTTGATCAAATTGATAAGTTCAAGTGGATCGACTTCAGGATATTTATGCAATAGTTGTTTGAATATCGATTTATAAAGATCAATGATCATGATGATGTTTAATCTTTTTCTTCAGGAGTCTTTCCTTCTTCACCGACTAAACTATGTAGGGCATTATCAATTTTTTCATGATGTTGAATAACTTTCTTTGTATCGCCATCTTTATGCGCTTCAACAAGTTTTTTTAAATTTGTACGAATTTTTTCAACTTTTGCATTATTCGTCTTTGATTTTTTTGATTGTCCTGCCATATTATATGCAATTGCAATTGCTTGTTTTTGAGGATAACCTTCATCCATTAATTTCTTAATCTTTTGACTTATAAATGTTTCAGATTTAGATTTTGCAATATCGATTATTTCTGACATTGGAAGATCAGGATAATCTTCAATTAAAACTTCAGCTAATGATTTAACAATCTGAATCATGATTCGACCATCGCCCATGTCTTGAACCATAGCATTGCGTGGTATAGCAATATTAGTATCACAAGGATGTGAAGTAGGCGATGGTTGATCGATATTTTGATCTTTTGAGATAGTCACTGGTATATCAACAGGAACAACGGGCATATCTTTTGTTAACATTGCATCTTCATAAGATGTAATTTTTTCTAAATCATTGTCTATTGTTGTTTGAAGTTGATTGATATTTGCGCGATTTGCTATAGTCCCGGCTGTTTCATTAGTAAATATATTTTGCTCATAGGCATCAGCGACAAGTTGTTTTAATGTTGTATTTTCAAAGGTCATTGTAGGCATTGCACCATTGACATAATAAATCCAACCTGTATATCGTTTGTCACCATCGCATCGAATAAATAAACTAAAGCGATCGTCGATTTCAATATGCTTACTATCTCCTTCTTTCATTTTGCCTAATTGTGATTCAATCAATATTAAATGACGATTGTCATCTGATGGAAAATCTGAATATAGAGTCATTTTGTTGTATCCTTCTATTAACTAACACGAAAATTTATACCGTTATAATACTTCATCACTAGTGGTTCTTGTACTTTTAAAATATTACGATATTCCAGAATACGAGCACTGTATCCGTTATACATAGCTGAAGCTGTGGATGTAACAGACTTACTTAAGCCGTCAAGACCAATTGATTCTGATGCAATACCGGCACCGATGATCAATTCACCAGCTGTAATTAATAATGGAATTGATGCATTGAGTCCAATTATATTATTAATGACATTTGGTATTTTATCTTGTTCAAATCCAGCTGTGTATGTAACTTTGATCATCTGTGGAAAGTTACGTGTTACACCATAGACAGTTGGTAAAAAACCAGAATTACCAATCATAAATCCCGACACAGTTCCAGACGTCGGTGTAATTTGTATTTGACCCGATTCGCTATATAGACGAATCCATTCAGGAGGAAAATCGATTAACGTCTTCCCTTGAATTAATTGAAGCTGTACACTCGCCACGCTTAAAACAGGTTTATGTTTTAAGTTTAAATAACCAAAATTGTTATAATCATTGAAGTCATAATCAATGTAGTCAACAAATTCAGTTGGCGTAATCGCCATATTAAGTTTATGCTCAAACTCACTAATCGCAGCTGATAATGCAAATTGAAATACTGATGGTTCAAAATCATTTCCATCATCATCTAAAAAGTTGACGCCGTGTAAAAAACGTTTGCGCATTTCATCAACTGTCAATAATGTTTCATAACGACTAAAACCACAATTACTGGTTGAATACGGTGGAAATACTATATTAGATCCCATAAGTTTCCTTTAATTGTTCTTTAAAATTCTGGTCTGCTTTGCGTTCATTAATCTTTTTAGCACTTTTGGTTTTCTTTACATCTTGATGCTTCCACGGCTTACAAAGTAGACAACCACCTCTACTCGATTTTAGTTTCTTACGTTTAAAATTCATTGACTAATCATCAAAAGATGTAACTAATTTTTTAATCGCTGCTTGTACACTTGCAATACGCGTTACATTTCCAACTGTAACATATTGAAACCTAATATCACCGCTTATCATTAAGGATGTTTGAGCTTCAGTTAACAAAACAGTAAATATTGAGCTATCATCAGGATCAATAATAATATCAGCATCATCAATTGTTAAGTCAAGTGGAGTACCATGAAGCAGGAGCGTTTTTGTTGCGTCACTAGGAATACTATGGGGAAAACCTGTATCAGACTCCATTAATTGAAGCTTTAATGTACGCTCTTCACCTGCATAAAAATTAAAACCAATAAGTTCACCTACATCTATTGAACCCAATACTCTCAATGTTAAAGCCACATTAAACTCCCTTCATAGTTTCATCGATCTTATTACGAAAAAAGAAGATTAAATCACGATACATCTTTTCTCTTGAACCGATGAATTCACGCTCTAATGAGAGGCCTAAACCTGCATCATCATCAAATACCATTAAAACCTTCTTTTTACCACGATCTTGTTGTGCCTCTGCACAACGAAACTTTAATCCATTTAATGCAGCATATGCTGCAACGCCTAAATTATCTGTAACATAATATTGCTTATCCATATTGATCTCCTTGTATTATTATATTATTTACAACACTCTATTGTGATTATATCTTAATTTACATCTACTTTTTCTTATGGTCACATGGAAAGGCCAAGAACCAAAGCGCAACGATGATGCCCATCATAAAACCATAAACATGGGCCATATTTGCCACAACACCAGGAAAAGAACTTGCTACAATCTGCTCCATGATATTAAATAAAATAAAAGGTAATAAAAATAGTGTTAAGAGTCTACGTTTTGAAAATACGAGAAACGCACCAATCACAGCATAAACAATTCCAGATGCACCTAAAGAATATGTATCCCAATGTCCACTCAATGAATATAATATTGATGCTGAAAAACCACTTATAATTAAGAGCCATATAAAATGTCGTGCACCTAAACGCTTTTCAACTCGAGGTGCAACAAGTAAGAAAAAAAACATATTACCCATTAAATGACGTAATCCTGCATGACTAACCCAACTCATCGGCAATGAAACCCAAGCTGATAATGTCGAAGGATGTTCTATAAGATATGTAAGGTTAAAAGCAGAATATTCTAGAGGAATAGGCAATAAATAAACTACAACACAAATTAAAGTAAACAAAGACGTTACAATAAAATGATCCGGACGCTTAACAAAGTCTTTTAAGATTAATCCAATCCGACATATACTCTTATATGGAAGAGCAGCCATTGATTTTAATAGTGTTTGCATAATTCTATTTTATCAAATTTTAAGCAAAATTTATTAAGTCAGATAGATCGTAAGAACAATAAAAAAGGCCTAGATTTTTAGTCTAGGCCTTTTTAACTAATTGATTTTCTTTTACTTTTAGTGAGATCTACCGATATTTTCCATCAATGCATTATGCAAAGGTGCAAAAACAATTGGTGTACCGTAAATAAGTTGCATCCAGCGATAAGCAGGACCTGTGATTGCAAGATCCATTTTCATCAATGGCGCTAACTGTTTCCACATCATATTATCAGTATCAAGACTCAACAAATATCCAGTAGGGAGACCAGGATTTTTATGTCCTGCATCATTGAATGTTGCACCACCACCACCAAGAGCAGCAGAATCTTTAACATAACCAATGAATGACCAACCAGAACCAGATACTTCAGAACGATAAACAGAATAGTAAAGAGCACCGGTTGTACCAGCAGCAATTACGATCTGAGCACGATTACCAGCTACGACAGCTTGAGTATTTTCAGCAGCAGCGGCAGATTCACCTTGATTATTGCAAGCAGCAACTCTATAATAATAAGTTGTTGTAGCAAGTTCAGAAGCAGCATCAGCAGTTGTTGTTGTACTAGATACAACTGGAGTTGCAGGAGCACCGGATTGAGCTAAGATTGGAGATTGTTTTGGTCTAAGGAAAACATCACCAACAATATTGATAGGACCGGCAACACTCACAAATTTTGTGAGTACGAAACCAGCTTGTCCGCTCGATACACCCATAGATCCAATTCTTTCTTTAGGATAGAATAAAGTATTGAGATCACGAGATGTGGCAAAATCAATATAAAGATCTGTAGGAGAACCCATATTCTCAAGCGCTTTTGTGCAAAGAACTTCGAGATCATCTTCATCAGGAGCAGCACCATCAAGATCATGCACTACTGATTGTGTTCCACCATATGGTTCAAAACCTGTATATTGAGCTTTTACATCACTGTTACCAGCCAAGATCTGCTGTTGTAAACCATTAAATTTAGCAGAACCAGTAGGTACATCAGCTGTATCACCATCGAATTCACCGGACGAATTCTGGAAGAAAGCATTACCTTCTAACAAATTGCGTTCCATATTCTGGAGAATATACATGGTACCAGCTTTAATCTGATTAGCAATAACAGGACCATGAGCAGCATTCACCAATGTCAATGGATGGGCCACAATTCTGGTTGTACCCATGTAACGAACGGTCTGCAATTCACGATTATAAGCTGCAGTATGTTCAGCAGGAGCAGTACCAGAATCGGCATCGAAGAAAGCACCATTAGATGTTTCACCATAGCTTGTCTGACGATTGTATTGTTCAACTGTGCTGTATGCCTTATCTTTCGGCATTACTGGCCACAATTTAAGTTGTTTCATACCAAATGTTACACTCTTTAAAGAAGCGTCCAAAGACTCAACCATTAAAGATGTACCATTTACTAATGAACTAGGAGCACTGGAACCGTAAGTCCCCGTACCTGTATTGAGTGACTTAAGAAGAGAATCTAACTGTTCTCTACTAATTGTCCCCCAACCTTCTTGAAATGAATTTCTTTGATCCATATTATTTACCTATTTTCCTTTCTCTCTATGTTATGTTAAAAAACCTATGCTACTGTACCAAACTTAGTCTTGAGCTCTCCTTGTAATATGATTTTTACATCAGGATCAACAATGTTACCTGTTGATTCATATTCACAAACGTGTATATCCGAAACTTTTCCTGCTTTTTGAAGATCAAATAATGTATCTAAAACTTGACTTTTCATGAGCTTAGATGGTTCTTTATCAGCACCACCTTTTTCAAGAGGAGCATAACCAACTAATGATTTAGGCTCACGTGCAGGGGATTTCTTAAGGGCTTCAACTTCTTCAGAAAGCTTAGTGATCGTTGTTGTTTGGCTTTTTACAAGATCATGTAAACCTGAGATTGACTTCAAAAGAGGATCTGCATCAGCTTCTGCATCAGCTTTAGCCTTTGCTTTAGCTTTTGTAATGATTTCATAATCTTCTTCAGAAACAGTGAAACTTTTCTTCATCTCTTTCTTGTCTTCTTTTTTATCTTCTTCAGATTCTTCGTCTTCTTTTTTAGCTTTTTTGACTTTCTTATCGTCTTCGTCATCTTCTTCTTTTTTCTCTTCATCCTTAGCTTTCTTCATGGCTTTCTTTTTCTTTTCATCTTCGTCTTCATCGCCATCATCTTTTTTCTTATCACCAAATTTTTCCATCATTTCATCTTTTTTATCTTTATTCTTGATGATGTCTTTACCACCATTAGCATCTAAAGAAACATCAGTTCCAGCTGCTTTAGCATCAGAAACCTCATCAAAGGATTTCTCTACTTTTTCTTCTATTACTGTGGGTTCTGCAAAAGCCTTAGCCAATAAATCATCGATTTCAGCCATTAATTTTTCTTTAGACGTCATAAATATATCTCCTTTAGTATCGAGTTTTAGTATAAATCGTTCCAGATTGATCCATCAAAACCTTGATGAACACTAGTAGTGGAATTAAAAATTATCTTACCAGCACTAGGAGTTAAGGCATCACGTTCATCTGTTGTTAAAACTTGAATAATACCCGCATCGACTGTATCTGAAATTTCTTGAGCTGATTTTTTATGGGCTACTGCAATCTCAATTACTTGTCTAGCTTTTGCGCTTAATGCCATAATCGTTCTCCTTATTTTAAAAACTTGCGACGATACTTTTATCGTCTGAAATTCATTATATCAACAATTTGTTTTTATTTTTTTACTTAACTCTTTAAAAATCATGATTAATAACCGCGAAAGGTTGAGGAGACTCTAAAGATCTGTTGAATGAGAATTGCAATAAATGATCCAATTGAAGCACTGCCTATAATCCATAGAAACTTCTTGAGCCATTTCATATCTGTTATTAATTGTGTAGTACAAGTTCCAACTGATTCAACTTTAATAAATAATTCTTTAACAAGATCACGAGTTTCACCATGTTCATGATTTAAAACATCAATATGATAAGCATTTTTTTCAGTTAATGTTTTAAAACGATCAAAAGCTTCTTCTAATTGTGCTTTTGTAGCCATAAATAATTAATCTTAGAACGCTTTAAATTCAAAAGATGTTATAAGAGAACGCGCACCATTACCAAAATTGCTACATGGATATGATGCAGTGGGAGCAGTAAGAGATCGTAATTGAAAACCAGCAGTATTTAACACAACATATGCTAGAGCGGTACTATCACCTAAAACAGTATTATTTATACGACAAATACCATAAGGAGCACTTAATCCAGATACTTCAGCATATGGTAATGTAACAAAATATTCAGATGCACCAGTGCCATCAATTCCACCATCACCATCAAAAGCTATAAAAACTCTACATCTTCCATTTATATCAATTATATATCGATAATTTTCAGTTAAAAAAACTGGAGCAGTACCAAGGCCATTAGAAAAACCATGTGTATCCGCTTCAGCACCCATTTGATTAAGAGGAAAACCATATCCTTGATCAACAAGTTCAAAACATCCAAAATTATTAATGCCATCACTTGTTGCTAAAGTAGCAATTGTCCAATTATCAGATGAATTTTTAGACATACGAAAACATCCAATTCTGATCGATGGTTTAATAGCATGTGTAGCAGTAACATTAGTAGCTGTTAAAAAAAACATTCCATTATCAGAATGTGCAGACATTGGCGCATGATGATACGCAATACTACTACCTGTAGGTGAATTATAGAAATTTGGTTTTGGACTTATAGCAAATTTAAGATTTGCTGATGTATCATCTGCATTTACAGCATATATCATAAAAGGACGGACACTTCCCCATGCAATTCCTGAACTTGTACCAAAATTTTCACCAATTAAATCAGAAGAAGCTGTAGCATCTTCAAATGCATGTGATGCAGATGTGACGTCTAATTTTACATATCGTCCTTGAATAATAGACGGAATAACAACATATCCTCGTTCATCATTATTAATTCCAAAATCATTTCCATTGGCTTGTGTTAATTTAAAAACTCCAGCATTTAAAGAGCATCCTATATTATAGACGCCAGGCTTAAGAATACCAGCTGCGACATCACCTGTAACATCTAAATTTCCATTAATAATCATTAAAGACTCCTATTATTTGATTTTATCATACTTAAAACTTATTTTTTAACTTATAAAACTCGCAGCAGGTCCTACAGCATAATATTTTCCAAGATCTGTACCTTTTACACCAGATGCAGTCCATGTAGCGGCAGCAGTGGTTTTATAAACTGTCATTGTTGAACTATTTGCTGGAATATTACATATACCAGCTGTTGTAACATCTGCACCATTATCAACTGTTCGACTTAATCGACTTGTTTCTCCGCCTGTAAAAACAGCTGCTTTAGCAGGCGCACTTATTGAAAAATTAGTGCCATTTGAAGAACCATCAGTATTGTGTTCAAAATGTAATATGATTTGGCGTCCAATTTGTGTCCATTCAGCGATTGTAATTGTAGGATTTGAAGAAAATCCTGTACCTGGGAATGTAGGATTCCAACGTTGATAAAGTCCGTCAGCTGTTTCACCAACTCTAATATCATTTAATCCTGTTTGAATAGCCCAAACATTAGTAGAATCAGTAAAATCAGCTCTAATAAATCCTATTTCTCGACATGTATTATTTGCGGATCCAATAGTAGAATTACACAATACATATTCTGGAGCCGTAACACTCGCTGGCGTTGCTGTAGTATCAGTTGTTAGAAGCGTATGTCGACCACCTAAATAAGCAACTGCCCATTTAAGTGTTCCATTGTCATTAACAGCTAAAATTCGTAATAATGCTCCAGTTAGATTTCCTGACCCATCAATATTAGGCGTAATACCACTCAATAAAATTGTTACATCTGATGTCACACTAAATTCAACTGTTCGACCTGCGGTTGAATGACTTGGTAATCTGATAAATCCAATATTTGTACTGCTAAAAGCTGAACCATTCGAACTTGTAATTTTAATACTATCTCCAGAATTTGTTGTTGTAGCTGATTCTAATCCAATATTACGGAACCATCCAAAATCATTGTCTAATTGTAAACCTGTACGCGCACCAGCTTCTGTAGTAGCAGCTGTGCCGCCTTGAGCAATTGGTACTGGAACTGTTATTCCTGAATTAAATAATGGCATATTAACACTCTATAAAATTAAAAATTTGATTACCATATTGATCACAACATCGTATATTTAGAAGATAATCAGCAGTTGCATCATCTAATTCTGTTGCAACATTAGATTCAATTGTAAGACATTCTTGAGTATCAAAACGATTAATAGTAATTGATTCAGTTAATATTTGTTTTATCGTTTTCATATATTAAACTCTATATGTAAAATGTAATCTTAAAGAACGACCCACAGCATTTTGATCAGCACCAGTAAATTCTACTAAACTTGTAGATGTCGTCCAATAATATAATTTAATAACCGATGCTCCCGAAGCAATAGTTCCAACAAGATTATAATTTATTGTATTATCAGCATATCCACACGATATAATTGAAGTACGTCCACTTGATTCAGCGACAATCGGCAAAGCAATAGTCATTTGACCTGTACCAGCACCTTCACTTCCACCATCATTATTTAATTCAACATCATTAAATACTTGATTTCCGATTCTTGTATAAACGCCAGAATTTACTCCATATACCGGTACAGTATTTCCAGAACCGCCAACGAGCGTAACTGTTGGAGTAAATGTTCCTTCCTTATAATCAGATAAGTTAGTGTCACCAAGATTAACCGCTGCAAATGTTGGAGTATCACTAGTGCCTAAACCTAAGGCGGTAGCAGCAGCTCCAGCAGTAGATGCACCAGTGCCACCATTAGCTATTGAAAGTGGTAAGGTTGTATTTGCAGGATAAACTGGCATAATAATTAACTAATCTCCGTTACGTATGCATTGCCGTTCGCACTAGCCCAAATACCATCGATAACGCCCGTATACACTACTTGAGGTAATTCATAAAATCCTTGTGATGGTACTTGAACTGTATAACTTGTTGTTGAGGCTGTAGCGCCTAATTTTAAATAAAGCGTTTGAGTTGAATCATTAAAAATCGATAAACCTCTACGACTAGCGTTCGAAGCTTTTAAAGTCACACTGCTAGCTGAACTTGCGACTTGAGTTACCGATGAACTAGAAGGAAAAGTAGGATTCGCTGTCACACTACCATCAACAGTTAATGATCCAGAATTATCGTCGACATGTACAACGTTTGTAATAGTACCAACTGTTGTTACAGCTGTTAAAGTATCGGCTGGCTTAAGTCTTGTCGAAAGCGCGACATCTAAATTTGTAGCATCAACAGTTATAGAATTACCACCGTCTTGAATATTAACTGCTGAAGCACCGGAAGCATTTGATATTACAACTGCTCCTGTATTACAGGCTGTTATTTTACCATCTATTGAAGATAATGAAGTGTTACCAGTATCTTGTTTGGCACTTGTTGATGCACCTGTAGGTAAAGAAACAGTACCAGAAATATCTGTAATATTCCATGTTCCACTTTGTGTTGCTGCAACTGTACCATCTACTGTTAATGATCCTGCATTGTCTGTAATAGGAACCGCAGCACCCGAAGCATTAACCCATAATCTCCCCGCACTATCAGTTTTTAAATTTGAATAATCACCATCTGTTGTAGTTGTAGTTGTAGGAGTATCTTCTCTAATCGCTCCAGCAAGTGTCATTGTTTCACCACCAGCACTTGCTACATCTTCTACATATTGACTTCCACCACCAAAAGTGGTTATCTGATTCCCAGAAGCATCAACGATTGCTACATTTAATGAATCACTTGAGCCCGTATCGCGAACTGATGCAATGTTTGTGCCATCCGTTATACGAACATCGTTGTTTGTACCTAAATTAACTAAAAGACCATCTGCTGCTGTACCTGGAGCTGCAACTAAAGTATTGGCTGCATCTTCCATCATCATGGCAGTACCAGTAATAGTTGCGTCTGTATCGCCTTCTGTATATTGAACGCCGCCACCAAATGAAACGATTTGATCACCTGCTGCATCAACTAACGCTACATTTAAAGCATCATTTGCTGCAAGATTACGTATTGTTGCTGTATTACTACCATCACCGATTTTTACTGAATCTGATGCAGCTGTTAAATCTCTAATATCTAAATTTGTAGCAGAAACTGGCTGAGTATCGGAAGGAGTTGTTGCTTTATAAAAAACTGTGCCGTCACTTAATCTGACAGATTCTGGACGAGTTGGTTCATCGGGAATATCGACGAAATTTTTATCGACTTCTTTAGTAGACATAAATTTTATTATTATAGATCGGTAGGGGATCGATTAAAATCCCCTACCGCCTAAAAAATCTGAATAACTAATTATGCTGCTTTAAATGCTGATGTGATATTTGCTGTACCAGCTGTGGAAGCGTTAAGCAACCAAGTTGTACGCATATATCTAAAATCAACAGCAATACCACGGCTCATAACTTGACCTGAAGCAGAACTAATCTCATAGGAAATTAAAGATTCCCAATTCGAATTGTTATTACTTACTTCAACTGTTATGACACCTGGAGTTACGAAAGCATCAGATGATGTAGCGCCTGTCCAAACAAGTTGAATTGAACCGCTAACATAACTGTTAAGTTCAACTGAAGCTTGGTTAGAATTAGCACCACTTAAATCAAATGCTGAAATACCTAAGTTAGGATTTGTGACACCGAAGGTTGTTGAAATTGCAATAGCACTGCTTGCAATGTTAACATCCAAAGCATTAGATGTTGCACCAACGACGTTTCCTGCACCATCAACAATCTGAGTCTTCTGAGAAGCATCAGTTAATGTTGTATCAATACCAGCTAATGTAGCTTCTGTAGCAGCACCTGTAGGTAAAGCAGAAGAAGCAACAGTTACCGCTCCAGTATTACAAGCTGTTATCTTGCTATCTATTGAAGCTAATGTAGCTTCTGTAGCTGCACCTGTAGGCAGAGGTAAGCTTGCAGCATCAATGGTGATCGAATTTCCACCGTCTTGAATGTTAACAGCGGCTGCACCAGCTCCGTTGTTGACTGTTACATCACCAATGTCTACGCCAGGTTGAGCAGTTGCTATTACATTCAATTCACCAGAAGCAGTCACTAAAGCTGTATCAGTACCATCAGTTATTTTTGTGAACTGAGATTTATCAGTCTGAGCAGCAGCAGTAGCAGCACCAGTAGGGAGAGCTGAACTCGCAATTGTTACGTTTCCTGTATCACAAGCAGTGATGTTACCATCAATAGAAGCTAATGTAGCTTCTGTAGCTGCGCCTGTAGGCAGAGGTTGAGAATTTTGCATTACAACTAATGCATTATCTGTACCGTCTGTTTTAACTTTAACACGTGTATCGGTAGCACCATCTTTAATTTCGACAGCACCGATTTCAATGTCTCCTGTTGAAACAACAGCATCAACTTGAACACGACCAGCACTAACTGTGCCAGACAATGTAGCTAAACTAGCTTCAGTTGCAGCACCAGTAGGTAATGGTAAAGCAACAGCACTAATGGGTTGCGTATCAGTTGGGGTAGTTGCCTTGTAAAAGGTTGATCCATCAGTTAACCGAGCCGCTTGAGGGCGGTTGGCATCATCTGGAACATCCACTAAATTTTTATCTACTTCTTTCATTGACATAGTATGTCTCCTTTATTTTGTAATAAGAATAATATTTGCTGCACCACCAGTTGAAGCATTTTGCGTCCAACTAGCCCTAATATAACGAAAATCTATTAAAATTCCTCGATTTAGCTCACTACGAGCAGCTGAATCTACCGATATTGTTAATAATGTTTCCCAATTGGTATTATCATTACTCACTTCAATTTCAAATTGTCCTGGAGTTACGAAAGCATCAGAAGATGTTGCACCAGTCCAACTAGCCTGTAATGATCCACCACGATATATCATAACATCTAAAGATGAAAAAATCTCATCTATTTGATTTAAATTGTAACTTGTAACTCCAAGATCACTTGATAATGTACTATTAAGTTTAGCATCCACAGAAGCTAATGTAGCTTCTGTAGCAGCGCCTGTTGGAAGTGGTTGACTATTCTGCGTAACAACTACAGCATTATCTGTTCCATCTGTTTTAATTTTAACTCTTGTGTCTGTGTCGGCATCTTTTAATTCAACAGCGCCTATTTCGACATCACCTGGTGATAACGTTGCGCTTACTGTAGCATTAACCTTTAATTCACCTAATGCCGTAAGTTGTGCAGCAATTATATTGCCAGAAGGATCAATACCACCTACAACAGCAACTTTCGTAGCTGGATCATTGATAATCGTTTGAATATCATCAGTAATTTGTAATGGTGCACGACCTTCGAGTCCAATATTTAATGCTTGAAGTGTAGTGTTGCGCTTTTGATTGCTCATAGATGCCTGCCCTGTTAGCTTAATTTGTTGTTCAGTATCCAGCAATCGGGCTGTCTGGAATACCTCAAGTCTTTATAATATCATTTAAAGACTATTATTTATTATCTAATACTAATTCTATTTCTTTAAAATTTTTTGAATTTTCAATAACATTTAACAAATCTTCTGGTGTAATAGAATTTTTATCTAATTGTTGAAATTGTTCTGGAAATAGTGTATTGCAATAAGTCCAGACAAGTTCAGAACAAATAATTCCAAATCTAATGGGATTTCGTTTTATTTTTAATCCCAAAGCATTAAATAATCTCATTAATATATATCCTAAAAGCTGAGGATAACCATATATGCGACCAATAAATGAATAACATTTATTTAACCCTTGTTGAACAATATCGTATGATACATTAATAGGTTGATAAATTTTTAATTTATGTTTTTTTGATTTTAAAAAATCAGTAATTTCTTTTACTTCAACACTATAACGATCAGAATCTATTATTAAAATATGTTTTTCTAAATCACCTAAAATTATAAATGTATGACTAAATTGTGATTTTGTTAACCAACATATTAAACGACTTTTCCAACTTTTAGAGTCGGCAAAAAAGCCGATTGTACCCTTCATTATGTTAAAGACCTTTCATAAAAATAAATTGCACATGTAGCTATTTCACATTGTGTAAAAGGTTGGTCATTATCTAAACGTATACGCAACGCATTAAATTCCGTTTGTTTTGTTAAATCCATTTGAATCGTGCGTGGAAATAATTTAAAACCACTTAAATAACTCCAAGGTAAAATATTGACTTTTTTAGTTAATTCACCAAATGGTTCTAATACACATCCTTCATTCGATTTATTAAGAAAATCAGCTGCGGTAAGATATTCACCAAATGGAACAACTAAATCATTATTACCTGTATATGGATTAGGGTTATAAATTAATTCTAATACTATTTTATCATTAAAAATAGCGTTCGCAGAAAATTGCGATTCAACATGATTAACTAACCAACATTTATTGCTAGGAGGAGTAAATTCAAATAAAGAAGTTTGTGCATACCAATATGATAATTTAATGACATCTTCTGGTTGATTTGCTGAATCAAATGTAACAGTTCCATTTGTATAGTTAACAGTAAATCCTGTTGTAATAACAATATCATTTTTCTTTACACTAACAGCATATTCTGGAATAAATAATCGTTCTGTTATTTTATTAAGATTAATTATATTTTGATGTATAGCAGTATAAATAGTATTATCAGATGTAGTTAAAATTTCATCTGTTATTTGTGCTGCATCATAGTACCATGTTGTTTTATCGCAAAAATCAATTGAGATTCTTGATGCGCAGATTTCCGTAAAGCTTTTAATAGGAACTGCATAAGGCGTACTATCTAAAGATTGAATTTTTGTTATATGTTTTTCTAAATCACACTGTGTTTTATAATTATTTTCAAAATCTTCTTGTTCGCTACCTGATTCTACTATATCATTAATTTTTATTTCATGAACAAAATGAAATGGTTCACAATTATGAAACGTATAATAATAGCCATTTCGTACAAAATAGCGTAAGGGTTTCTTAACCTTTAAATCATTCCATGTATCAATTAAAGTAATCATATTAATTATCAATTAAAATTATGTTCATATTACATGAAACAACACCGCCTGATGCACTTGCTTGTGCAACTAATTTTAAATCAGTTTTTTCAGGAAATATATTAGTTAAATTATAAGATGGTATTCCATTTCCATAAGCAAAGGTGAATATTTCATCTTGAATAAAGAGTTCATTGAATAACCGTTTCATAAGACGAACTAGAAAATTTAATGAACCTTGTGATCCAATAGCTAAATGGCATGCATACGCTGTTTTACCAGCAGGAACAGTATAGTGAGAATTAAAAGATATATTTGCTTTATCTGGATCTATAATAGTTTGAATTGCGGAAGTTGTATTTGGTACCCCACCAGTCGTAGATGAACTTGAATTATATATGTAGATCGTACCTACATTACTTCCAGTACTACCAGCAGTTACAACTAGAGCACGATTCAGTCTCAAAAAACTTTGTGTAGTCGTTACAGCTGATTGTCCATTCATTGTAATCGTTTCAGTGATTTCATTATAATTAGAATCTAATCCAGTAATCTGAACCGTTCGAGCACCAGTACCACTTGGACTATCATCACTTGAACTTGTTGATGATATTTTTAATGTTGCAGCTGAAGAAAAATAAGTAAATGTTGTACCACTATATTCCCATATATCTTCTTGAGTTGTTCCTATATTGCTATTATATGATGGAATGCTGATTAGTGAATGTCCTGGAACATTGCCACGTACAACTTCAAATATAAAATCACCAGAAGTACCAGGGGCCCCACTTGTTAACATATTCGGTGTTGGATTAATAACACTCATTAATTAAACTCCTGTACGGAAATTGAAGCGCCAGCGCCTGATGCAATAGCATTAATCGCAGCCGTTGTAACTGTAAAATCATCCATAGTCCACGCACCACCTGGATATAAAACGATGCCACTGCCAGCAACAGCTGTAGCACCAAGACCTAAAGATATGGTTCGATTCGATGAAGTATTGATAAGAACTAATCCTGATCGACTTGTATTAGCTGCAACAATTTGAGCAGATGTAATTCCCACCGACGCCACTGTTGGCGCCGATGGGGTCAATATATTATTCTCTTCAAATCGTCGTAAATCAGCCATATTATACTGTTACATGTGTGATTGAACCATAAACATCAGCCGCTAAAGAAGCATCCATGTTTGTAACAGTCAATCTAAAATTTCTACTAGATGCAGCGCCAACTACTTGCAAAGCATCAGGATCAGCAGGACTATAAACAAAAGACTGATTCGCTTCAACAAAGAATGTTCTTTTTAAAACTGTTGATGTGCTCAATACATATACATCAATCTTTGTTCTAACTGAACTCGACATTGTAGCTTCAAGTAATTTACCTGTTAAGCCAGCACCGACATTGGCACTATCAAGGTTAGCTGAAGCACCAGCTGCTAATGCAGATGAAGTCAATTGACCTGAATCAACTAATGTACCCGCAGTTGCCTCAGATGTCACAACTAATGGATTCAAAGCTGTACCTAAGGCGGCACTTCCATCGGTCAACTCTGTCCAAATAGGATTCGTAACGCTATTGGCATTAGCATCTTTCGATACTTTAACTGTAAATGGTGTATTATCTGAAGCAACAGCAACACGTTGTGTTCCAGCAGAAGCAATGCCATTATTTACATCTGTTGCAGTACCCGCAATCTGTGTTAAATTAACATCTTGTGTACCTGAAGGCGTAACAGTCACTGTACCATCAACTGTTATACTATTTCCACCATCCTGAATATTAACAGCTGCTGCACCGGCACCATTGACTAAAGTTACATTACCTGTATCGCAAGTTGTAATATTTCCGTCTATAGAAGCTAATGTAGCTTCTGTAGCAGCACCTGTAGGTAAAGCAGAAGAAGCAACAGTTACCGCTCCAGTATTACAAGCTGTTATCTTGCTATCTATTGAAGCTAATGTAGCTTCTGTAGCTGCACCTGTAGGAAGAGGTAATGAAGTAGCGTCAACAGTAATACTATTGCCTCCATCTTGAATATTAACAGCTGAAGCACCCGATGCATTATTAACTACAGTCTTAACATTATTACTTGCATCGACTCCAGCGACATTAGTACCTGCAACATCAACAATTTTAGCGACAACGTCACCATTCGTTTTCGTCCTTACAGGTGTTGGCGTATATTGATCAGACATTTTATATCTCCTTTTCTATTGTAGCAATAGTTTCTTCCCATGCTGCAATATTGTTATTACAAATTTCAATCTCCCTTTGAATCTGTGCGATTCGATATTTAGCAGATAAGATATTTAACTTAAATTGTTCTTTTTTAAGTTGCTTTTCTAATTTTGCAAGCTCAACATCCCCTTTAATATCTGCCATAAAATACTCCTATTATTAATTAGTTTTATGATATGAAAAAACCTATAATTGCTATAATCGATCCAATAACCCATCCAGAACTTCTCGTAATTACATCGATCTTCCGACCTTGTGGCGGCCATTCAGCGATTGCGATTAAACTGCCTGATAATATAGTTAAAATAAATATGTATTTACAAAATATTGCTGCTGCAAAATTAATACTCATTGTAATCGATAGCATTTGCCACATATGCTGCATTCCTAATGGCCATTCACCACCATATCCAAGATCAGGATACATCTTTAAAATAAACTTTTTACCATATCTATCCCATGAATTCTCTATAAAACCACTCATATTTTCCTCTTCTATATTAATATTCTATCAAAATTAATCATATCACATTTTAACTATCTTTTATTCACCAAGCAGAGTACCTTCAAAATCTGCACTATCTAATGCTTCATTCGTAACATCAAGAGCAATATCCGACCCTTCTGGTATTAAATGAGGATTTGGTAATATCATTGAGACTGTTCTTGTTGTATTATTAATTCTACCAGAATACCAAATCGTACTATCAATCGAGACTGAAAAATATCCATCACCTGTGCCAGTACAATTAAAACCTCTAAATTTGTATCCCGCTGGTGTACTTAAAATCTCAGCTAATGCTACAGTTACGCCAGGAGCTATACCAGGTTGTAATCCGAATTCATTATTTGCAACAGTTTCAGAAACCGATAAACTCCCAATTGGAATTACTTCAAGACGACCGTTGGCGTCAGTTTTAAGAAAAGTATCGCCATTAACACCATCCGTCGTGCCAGTTTGAATCTCATTAACATTAATATCTGCACTTAATTCAATTCGACCATCAGCATCAGTTCTTAGATAAGTATCGGCAGTTGTACCATCAGTTGATCCTACTTTCAAATCACTAATCGTTACTGCACCTAATTCCATTTGTCCTGAAGTATTAAGCTTCAGTGCACGAACAATACCATCAGCATCCAAACCACCCATGATAGCAACTTTGGCATTAACATCATCACCAATAATTGCATCAATACTTTCAGTATGAATTAATGGAACACGTCCATTAACACCGATGTTCAGAGCTTGTAAAGTGCTATTTCGTTTAAAATTGCTCATTGTTAAAATACATCAATAGATTAATAATTCACGTTGTGGATTATAAATCATTTTAAGTTTTAACAGCCGATTAAAAACAACTACTTAGACTGTTCCTTTCAATTGCGGCAGATAGTTAGGCCCTCGGAACGTCCTAACGCAATATCTGTTTTACTTCTTTTCTAACTTCTTTTTCTTCTTATTCTTTTTATTAGGCGAACCCAATAAAGACTCTTGCTTTAAAGATGCTCCATCCGTTAATTCACTAGGTGAAACATTACTATCTCCAGCCATTAGTGCTTTTTTAACTTCTTGAACTAAATTAATTGCTTGATTATATAGTGCCTGAGATTCAACTTCATCAACACCTAAACCTTCATCACGCCAAATTATAAGGACTTCAGGCAATAATTCTTTTATTGCGTAAACATTCATTGCATCTACAGCTGTTTTAAATTGATAATAGATTGTTTCTTGTTCGTAAACATTGCCAATCATACCTGTTTGATCCCAAAGTTGCAAAATACGATGACCTAAAAGGACAACAGAATCTTTTGATTTTATAAACAATTCTACTTTTTCTTTAATGGCTTTTTTAACTTCATCGAATAATTCCGGACTATTGCCATACCCTCGATCAGTCCTGAGGGCATTGTTTGATGTTGTATCGTTCTTACTTTGCGACTTAAGGCATTGGTTTTCAATGTATTGCTTCGTCTTGGCCATTGTGGCATGTATTAATTCCTTTGCTTCTAGTATGTTAATAGTTTCTTCAGCATTCAGCATATCTTCAGAAGTAACAAGTACTTCATGAGAATCGATTATTTCCATATTCTCAGGTATTATAACATTGTTATAGCTATCAGCATTAACTACTTGATCTACAATGACTTCAGCTGTTAATGATTTAACTAATTCTGCGTAAGTATTGGGATTAACTGGATCAAATGTTAATGCTACTTTATCAATTCTAGCAGCAGCAATTTCTTTACCATTCATCCCAGCACGTCTTAAGATTTTACCTTCAATTGACATCTGTAAGCGGTTTTTATCCTTATCTTTCAAGGATGTAAGAATTTCATGAATCGATTTTGCGCGTGCAGAATTTTTAAATAGATAACCTTCGACCATGAGGCCATTATCGGTCATATCAGCTTTATCAACTGCGCCGATAACATTTTCTGGTCCAGATTGATGATCCCAGTTTAATAAACCTTTGCCATCTTTTAATGGTGTAATATCTAAACTATTTTGACGAACGATCTCGCCTTGTAGGTCCATGTGTTCGGTTGATGCAAGACCTTTGATTCTCCAATCACCATTTGAAGCTTTTGAAATATCTAACGGTATATAAAAGTTAAAGTTTTTTGAATCTTTAGGTATCGACATTAGGCGGTTCTCCAAATTAGATAATTTAATCTTATCATGGAGATTGATATATTTTTTAATGCGATACGACAATGCGTCTAAATCTAACACGTGCCATATGAAACAATGCTGCGACTTCTTGTAGGGTTGGATAATCAGATTGATAAACTACATGCTTAACGCCACTATTAATCAGCATTTTTGCACATAGTTTGCATGGAAATAGAGTTGTATATAGCGATGAATCTTTAACACTTATGCCATGATATGCAGCTTGTGAAAGCGTATTTTCTTCGGCGTGACAACATATACACTCATGTAAATCAATGCTCGATGCAATATTATGATTATTGCAGCGTGGACATCCACCTTCATCGCAATTCTGAATGCCTCGTGGTGTACCATTATATCCAGTGGAAATAATACGTCCATCTTTTACTAAGATCGCGCCGACTTGACGACGACAACAGCTTGAGCGCATAGCGACAACACTTGCAATGCGTAAAAAATATTCATCTAAAGTCATTTTATTCATCATTTGTATCAAAATCTAAATATTGCGTAAAATCATGCTTTGATTTCATTTTTCGGTGTAGTTTCATTAGAGATCGTTTAATATATAAATCGGCAGATGTGATAGTAGAATTTGTAAGTGTTGCAATTTCATCTAATGTATGGACCTTATTATGTAGATGCTGATATGTGAAAAAGCAATAGTTGCTATCACCATGGACTATATACCATTCGCACTGCTCGTGAGGTGGACCTTGTTGATAGATCGTATTCAAGGCATATGGACACGGTTCACCAGAAAGACATTTGAGCTGACGAGGACAACGTGAATCCATTGGAATTGTTGAATAAAGTCGTTCTTTCTCTTTAGGATTCATTAAGTTAATGTCTTCAAATCCAGTTGTAATTTTCTTTTTACGCATTGAGATTATTATAATACGAAATTATGAAAAATGAAATATACTATTTATTTTAATCTATAAATCATAATTAAAAAAGAAAAAAGATAGATTACAATAGCAATTAATAGGGATGTGTCAATAGTGGTCATAAGCTCCATTGACATTGACAATTGATTCTATATGTTCAAAAACTACAATTGCCGATATAAAAGATAATGCTGAAAATGCCATAATTATAATAAATTTCATAAATTATTCACTTTCATATTAAAATCTTTTTTTATTGTTCTTAGTTTCATATGTTTTTTCCGACATAAGACAGTTCACCTGTTGCAATTCCATTTTCGTGTTTAAAATTCTTGATCACTATTTTGATAGAGGTAAACATGTCATTAGATTTCACATTTAATGGTTTGATTCCCTTCCTATTATCTAAATTATCTTGAAAGACATCTAGACTTATCGAAACCTTTTCTTCTTCTTTGATCTCTTCGAAAATATCTGGGTAATCTTGTGGAGGATATATCTCATCGTTTATAAGATAATTCGGTGGATACACTTTATGAATAGTATCTTTACAAAACCCTGGACAATCAATTTTTACTCTGTATTTTTTCATATTATCATCGTCTCTCCGATGCGCCTCTCTCCCTATTATGCACCTATAGGGTCATGGCTTTAAGTTAGCACTGAATTGGTCACCACTAGTTGCTGTGGAGGCAGGGCTTGATACCTGCTGATGATCTTGTTGAGATAGTCGATTACAACTACGCCTTCATTACACCGATCAATAGTATCATCTAAGTCCTTATTCGCACGTCCTTCCGTGCCGCTCCACAATTAAATTGGTCGCCCCCTAGTTGCTTGCTGGGTACGCTCTGACTTAACTTCACGCGCAATTAATCGTTCTACCCAATGTCAGATTAATTACTAGGCTCCGTCGCGCATATTACAAGCAACATCGGGGCGTTGTTATAATAATCTGTACCTCATATTTCCACCTTATAAGCTTTTGAATGTTTAGGACAAATGATTTGCCAAATAATACTATCGTATTCTTTCTCGCTTAACATAGCAAATAAGATTGTATTAAGTTTCTTAGGATGGGTCATGATTTTTAATGCTGCTTCTTTTCGCGGCAATTGATCAAGTTGTTCTCCCATATATATCGATAGAACTTGTTGGCGTATAGTACGGAATTTCTCTTTATAATGCTCTGAGACATCTGTGACCCATTTATAAAGCTCATCGGGTACACGATCAACAAGTCGTGTAATAAGTGATTCTTTACATTCTAGTATGTCTTCTACGTAGTACTTATCTAAGTTAAGCTTCAATCCAATGACCTTTGCATCTGTCATGCCTTTGCTTCTTAAGCTATCGATGGCTACAGCTTCCCAGATGGCCCGAGTGTTAAGTCCTGTAACAAGTTTATGTAGTCGGACGTATTCTTTAAATTTGATCTTTAGACGTAAACCAGAAGCATATTGAATAACATAGCCTTCTGCATTATCTTCTTGTTTGTTTAATAAGAATTGTAAATCTCCCTTAGCATAGTGGCGATAAGGAGTTTCAATTGGAAGAATCTCATAGACGTCTGATCCATTGTCATTATCAATTGTTGCGATATGAACAAGTTTCCGTTCATCTCCATAATTCACAACTATACGATTTTCTGGATAGATAATCTCGAATAAATATGTATAGGATTTTCGATTCTCTTGAAGATAGCGGACAAAATTTGTTTTAGAACGAAGCATTTTAGTGCCTTCAAGCGCTTGATTGCTGGTAAAGCTTCCGCGCGTTGCAATATACGGTATATCGCCAATCCAGTACATAATCCCTAAACTTCCATCAAACTTCATTGTAATTGTAAATTCTTCATCTGGTAATGGTTCTTTATGTTCTTCTAAATTGAAGAATTTTCTAAATGGTCTAGCTACAATATTATCTTCGCCATCTAAGATTAATCCACGACACATTAGTGTTTCAGGAGTCCAATATTTATTATATTGACATTTTGACGTATAGTTGTAGATATATAGATCTTCAGTAGGATGTTTTTGAACTGAAATATATCGTTCTTCGATTAACTCTTTAAATTTAGTTGTATCAATTTTCATTTTTTATTAAAAGTTACATTCGTACTAAAAAGTACAGCTAAAATCCAAAGCCATAATGGAAAAGACCAGTTCAATGGTCCATATTTAAGAATTAATAATAACATTAACGCCATAAATTTAAGTTTTACGTAAAATCAACCTCTACTTTTAATCTAACGTTGAGACTAGGAATACCAATTTTATTCACTAATCCATATTGAACAGCTTCTTCTGTACCTATATACCAATCAGCATGGCCTCGTTTATGAACTAATTTTGTAAAGTAATCTTCACGTTTACCACAATTCTTAGCCAATATTGTATAAATAAGGTTATTTAATTTAATTAATTGCTCTGTATCAGATTTAATTTCGCCAATCTTGCCCATCGACATACTGGATGCATCATGGATCATAAATGTCGAATTAGCGGAAGCAAATCGCATCCCATCTGTACCACAAGAGAATAGAATAACACCACAACTCATTGCTTTACCAACACATATAGTCGCGACAGACTTTTTACATGATCGTATAATGTCGATCATAGCTAATAATGAATAAACGCATCCGCCATAAGAATCAATTAAAATAGGAATAACTGGTTGACTTGATTGCGATGCCCTTAAGACATCAGCATGAAAATTTTTTACGGCAGATTCATTAAATTCATTAACAGTTACAATGACCGGTAAATCGATAAGATCCTCTGCTTTTTTACTTTTAAAGGCATTATCAATTTCTATATTGATCATAATTATCTTATACCATCTAATCTCCAAAAACGTTCTAACATTGTCATTTGTAATTTTTCAATAGCATCGCGATCTGGTGCCCATTGTAAGAGGGATTTTTGATATAATGTATCAATACGTTCCTCTAATTGAATGGCTTGTGCTAAAACAGTTTCTAATGAATAGACTCCTGATCGAATATCTTTTAATTCTTCAACATGTAGTGATGGGTAAATAATTTCTTCATGTTCAAAAATATCAATCGCTTCATATAAGAGTCGTATAAGATGCATAGCAAACTTCGTGTCATAACCATACTGTTCAATTAGCGCATAACGTTTACTATTAGCTTGAGGATTCTTAATAAGAATCTTATGACGTTGAGTATGAGCATATCCTTTAAAAGCATGATATGCTTTCTTAGATAAAAATAAATGACGATTCTCTATAAGTTCTTCGCCAAACATTGTATTATAAACAATCTTGTTTTCAGGCGTATAGAGAATACTAAGGATGTTTGGATTATTAGCGATCGCTAATTGAATAAATTTGATTAAACCATAGCACGTATAATCAACATTTTTACCATCAATTTTATCATTAAGAACAAGATGTTCACATTTCGATAATCCATATACATATTCTTTTGGAAAGATACAAATGCCTTGGAAGTCATCATCTGATTCAATAGTATCAGTACCATAAAGTTTGGAGCCGGTTCGAACCTTAAGAATTAAATTCTCTTGTGCGAGTCGTTGTTCTTGCATATCATGGTTGTTTATTTAATATAGCAACAGCATCATCTAAACATTGTAAGATGATTTTATTCATCTTGTCATGATAATAAATATCAAAAACTTTATCCACAAATTTCTCTTCACGTACTGCCCATAATTCATAAAGGGCACTTCGAAGCTTCATTGATTGACTTGTGCCTTTATTGATACGTTGTATCGCATCTTTGCGCCATTGAACTGAATCAATTTTAGTTTGTTCCATATCAATCCCACCAATCTAATAAATGTTGTCGTAAAATTTTACTAAAAAGCATTAAATCCTGTCGTTTTAATGAGTCTTCTTTTTTATATAATGCGAGAATACTAGCTCTATTAGCTTTAGGATGTGAAACCCATTCAACACTTCCATCTTCATGTTCTATTGTTGTATGAGGATATGCTGTATGATATTCATCTAATTCGGTGCTAATATATTCATCATCTATAAGTCGTTGTAATGCGAATCGACATTCTTTCATTTGTTCAGCATTTTTAGGCGCATCATTTGAATGAGCATCATTTAAAAAATGTTTTTCCATCAATTCTAATTTAAGACATATTAATTTCGCGAAATAATACCAATCCCAATCAAATGATGTAAGTGCATATTTTCCAAATATGTAAAGTAATTTTAAACGATATGCTACATGAGATGGTCGGAATAAACGAAAAAAATCTACAATCCGACCATAATAGTATTCAATTTCAAAACGTAATATGTCGAGTTTTGATTTTTTTGTACGTGATGGAAATAACATGAAATAATCCTTTCATTAAAAATCTGCATATATTATACCCAATAAGGATTATAATTAGTTGTAATAATGTTAAAGGTTCATTCATGATTGACAATAGATAATGAATCATTATTTAATCCTCAGACATATAGATTAAAATACAGCCAGTCACGATCGAAATTCCCATCAGTATAGTGACGTGTGGAAAGCTCCAAATGAATGATACAATTGTGAGAACTATAATAGATAATACGACAACGATAATTGGTACTAAAATTAATAAACTACCTAATATACGTCGAGTGTTTTGGGTTATCATATTTATTACACCACCTTCTAATTAAAAAAACAAGTAATAGTAAAACAAAGATTGTTGTTAAAATGCCAAAAAACCAAAAAGCAATAATTCCAATAATCATTAATGTAAAATATCCAAGAAATGACATATTAATCATCTAATGCCATTACAACAGCATTTCCTACACAATAGACCTGTATTGCTAAGTATCCTACTTCTGATATATTATTTGGATGTATAAAAAAATGGAACAACCCTATGCTGAAAGCCATATTAAGGGTATAAAATATCGTAAAACGAATAATTTTAATATCCCATAATAAAGTAATCCAACATAAACAACATGCGATAAGTCGTTGCATAAAAGCTCCTTACTTTATTATATCATAAGGGTACGAAAGAAAGTGATTTTAAATTAATTGAATTCTCTAATTCTTTATCATATTGAAAATCATTTGCTAATTGATTTAATTGTTGGATATAGAATTGATCGTCATGGTAAAAGCGATGAATAACGTGATGATTATGAATTTCAGTAAACCACCGAAAACCTTGGACCATATCTTTCACCTTTAAAAGCATCTTCTTAACTTTTCGATTTCCCAAGGCGACAACCATGCGTGGACGAATTAATTCAAGTTCCATTGCAAGAGCTTCATGCCACTCATCTTCAGAATGCATCCAGCGTTTTTCCGCAGTAGTGATGTAGATATGGTGTAGATTAATACTCGATCGTTCTAAATAAGAACGGAATAACTTAATAGATTCACTTTCAATATCATATTGATCAGACCATTCATCAATAAAGACTAAATTTGCATCTGTAGAACCGAAGCCTAAGGCTTGAACAGATTTGAGCTTTGATGAAATTAGCTTAGTATCCACTATACTAATATACCAAGCATTAACTATCTAATTGATCTTTATTAACTGGTTTTCGTTGCGATGTATTAAGGTTAAGAAAACTCAGCATATAAAGCACTAATTCTTCTTCATCTTGTTGACGATTTTTATTAAGTTCATCAAGTGCTTTGACCGCATCCTCTAAATTCTCATATTCAAATGTTCGTTGTTTTTTGTTCATAATTCCCCCTTTGCTTTTAGAATAGCTTGTGAAATTTTAACAAATGCAACTGTAGCCCCAACATCTTGAGGTAAAATCGATCGAAATTGCATGTAAAAGTCCATTGCAGCTTCACATGCTTCAAATAAATCAGGACTTGCTGCAATCAAAGAAGCATTAGCTTTTTGAGTATTAGCATAGAAAGGTTGTTTAGTAGCATAGGCGATAATGGCGTCAGGATCCAAACTTTTGTTAGCTGAGATACCTATTTTACCATCATATTGGTTGGCAGGTAATGTATGCCATGGTCCTTCTGTGTAGTCTTTACCCATTGTTATATTCTCCTTTATTTTGTATTAATGTTAGAATGTTTTGCACAACAACATTTTTTATGTAGATCCTCTAATAATTTTTTATTTTCATAAATATTTCCTACTACGTAAAAACATTTATTTGCAAAAGGATATTGATCAGTAGTCAATGTATAGATGTTTTTTTGATTTTCATATGTATAGAGTGTTGAATCTTCTATAACATACCATCCATTTCCCGATACATTATCGCCATCGTTTTCACCATTATCATATATTCCAAATTTAACTTCGCATAATGAATAGCCAGTAGGATAATCATAACGAAGTATATCACCCTCATAAATTTCTTGACCATTTGAATCATATGAATTAGTTGATTGCATCACAATCATATCTGCTATATTTGGATGGCTTTTTTTATCAATATAAAAAGTCCAATGAAAATCGTATATTGTAAATGATGTCATTATAGATAATGACGGATTATCTACAGTTGGACCCCATCCTCTAAAATTGATGTCTTTCATATTGGATTTTCCTCTCTAAATATAAAATAAAATATCAAGTGAACAAATTTCTTTCATATCATTACATATTATACGAGCAACGGATATTTGATGATGAGGATTTAAAAATTTATATAATTCACCTCGTTTAATTGCTTGTTTCATTCCTTTGCACTTAATATATGGCTTATTATTAAATAAAATCATGTAATGCATATTGTGCGTGTGCCTCAAGATAGTTCACAGCTTCGCGATACGTCAAAAATATATTGAGAAGTTTCATACCATTGGTGACGTAATATTGATCATCTTTTTTATAAATATAGAATTTCGTAGTCTTTTTGCTGTCTATATAGAGTAGGTTATAATTCATATCGTTTCCTCCTAATTAAAAATCATCTGGAAAGTTGCTCTGTTCTCTTGAAAAATCTTCGCAACCATTGTGATCCTGATAATCTTGTTCAGCGGCTCCTCGTTCTTCTTGTTCAACCTCAAAAATTAATTGTTTAATGTTGTTTCTTGCTGCTTCCCAAAAGCTTTGCTCCCTACAATATGGTCCACTAAGTTTTTTATTGATTTGTTCAAGATCTTTAAGTAGTTGTTTTGTCGTTATCTTCATAAGACTATAGTACTATATCGCCTTTGAGATGTATACAAAATAATGGAATTAAATTGATATTAAATAACTATATGATTTGATTAATTATTTTTAACAATGAGCAGTATTAGAAACGGCTAAAGTTAAGAAAAAGAGAAATAATAGAACTGATATTGAAATTCTAATCGTTTGTAGATGTGTCATGATGATCGATTGGCTCCCATTCCTTGGTTTTCATAATCTCTTGAACTTGATCAAATGAAATTGGTCTATAATCATTGACATCTATACCAACATCATGCTGTCGTAAATTTGGAAGTATCTCTAATGTACCATGACTATGGCCATGGAGATTCCAACTTCCATGATGTGAGTTGCGCCAAGTTCTCATCGCATAATGACATAAAACTATTAATTGTTTTTGATACTTAAGTTCATAATAGTCTTTAACCCATTCAAAGCGTTCAGCATAGATTTGTTTATCGTGATTTCCTTTAACTAAGTAGATCCGACCTTTTAAAGAATCAAGAATATCTTTTGTGGTGTTATATGATCCTAAAGCAAAATCACCTAAATGATATATTTCATCAGTTAAGCTGACTGTATCATTCCATCGTTTTACAAGTTCTTCATTCATCTCTTGAACAGAAGCAAATGGACGATTGCAATATTTTATAACATTGGCATGATTAAAATGCGTATCGGCAGTAAAGAAAATCATTTTGTGACTTTCTTATCAGATTTGTAGATTGTAGTAAGTTTCTTTTTCATTATAGTGATTAGTGATGGATTTCTATATTCATAATTATCTGGTACATCAAGATTTAAAATTTTTCCTTTATAACCACGATCTTGTAATTGCTCAACTTGTTGTAAACTCATACACACTACTTCATCAGCCCATTCTAAAAGTATATTATCAACTGGAATTAATGCATAAGATTCAAGTCCAGCTGCACGTGTATTAAAATTAAATGGTGATTTTGATAATATCAGAGCTGCAGTAGGAGAACGCAATAATCCAGCTGAACAGACACATAAGACCTTGCGAAATGCTCCTTGATTTGGATTTTTTACGTTCCATAGTCTATTCATATCGATTTCATCTGTCATTATACACTCCTAGTTGGATATGATCCATTTAAAGCATTATGAGCAATTTCTTTTGTTTTATCAGCAAAGTTACCTTTTAAGATCCATTGTAAATACCCTGCATCATTTTGGCTCATATCTTGCAGCGTTCTACCTAAATGTTTCCCGAATGATATTACTGCATTGTCACCACGCCAAATAAATTTTCCTTCATCATCAACATACTCTTTCGGCTTCTCATGACAATAGTCGTGAAGACGTGTAACTGTAGGCGATGAACCTAAACTATAGTAGTCAATTTGCGTCTTTAAGATGTCACTCGTGGCTTTCACATCTTCTAAAGCATTATGTGCACCATAATGATCTCTCTTTAAATAGAATCTGACAGCAGATGGAAGATCTCGCTTCTCATTCTTATGATATATCGTCATAACATCAATGACTTTACGGCCTTGCATAAAATCTTCGTAACCTGCTCTTTTAAATTCATTCACTAATAAGGGAATATCGAAGCGCTCAATATTAAACCCACATAGATCGCTACCTTCAAATATCGACCATAAAGATGGTGCTAAAGTTGCAAACGTAGGTTTACCAACTAGTTGCTCATCTTTTATTCCATGAACAGCAATTGCATCAGAATCAATTGGCATTTCAGGATTAAGGAAACAATCGAATTCTTCTGTAACGCCATTAATATCAACGCGAACTAAAGCAATTTGAATGATTCGATCCTTCTCAACATTGATACCTGTAGTTTCAAGATCAAAAAATATCAACGGTTTATCTAAAACTAACGACATATATTACTCCTAATTATATGATCCATTATAATCATCATAACATCCAATGCTATATTCAGCACATTCAGCTAACAATTCATCTAATAATTGAATCATTAATGGTCCATCATCTTCGTTTATGGTAATTTCATCTAATCTACGAACCCAATGATTTAAGAATTGTTCTTTATCAAAGATTTTTACTGGCGAATGGCGATGATTTTCGCATGAATCTATAAGTTCCTCTTCATCGAGTTCAATGATAAGTTTACCATCTTGTCTATATGTCAACATATCAGATACCTATATATCAAAGTCATCCGTGGATATTATACAAGGAGCGGGGAATATATTATCCAATACATCGGAAATATCTGGCAACTTCATTTCATCACAGTCACAATAGAATCCTGTAAACAAAATCTTTTGTTCTCGACCGCATTTTTGACATCTTTCGGGTCCCATTTTTTATCTTTCTAAATATGCATTACTAACAATCTTAAGTTGGAGTCTACCGACTTCGTATTCATATCGCTCAATAGTAGGTCTAATCACAATTCCTTCTCGTATCTGATTCTCATATAATTCTGTCTTTCCTTCGGCTAAATCTTTGATTTTGAGCTCACTATATGGCCCACGGTATATGAGTGGACAGAACTGCATACCTTGACCCATCGACTGCATTTCATCATAACTGAGCCATCTGCCATGATCGTAGACGTCAAAGACTCTAATATCAGGTTCGGAACGCCCATATCTAAGGTCTTGCACAGGTCCGAACACTTCTCCATAGACTGCAAGTCCTTCGTGCGCCTGAAGCCAAGTCGATAACCATGGACAATTCTTTAAAGCATTCCACCACATATTATTATCGGCTTCTTTAACCCATCGAGTGCGTGATCCACAATGCATCTGTCCGTTAACAAAAACGAATCGACCATTTGCTCCATGGACCTTCTCTGTTGCGACGATCTCTTCATTCTCTTGGAATAAATGTCCATATCTATGCCATGATTCAACGTCATAAATTGGATAAACGCCTTCTGGTGCATTGGCTTCTTCAGCGAATGAACTAATGCCTCGAATAGGTGGATCATATCGTGTGATACCAATTATCGGTGCCGCATCATCTCCTTCTTTTAATCCTTCAGGTGATGGTATCAATAATCCTTGAGAATATACACCCCTAAAACGACGAACTTTAATTCGTTTGCTATCTTTCAGGAAGTCGAATTGTGGAGTATCTGGTACAACGCTGTCTGGCTGTATATAAACCGCAAGATCTCCTTCGTGCCAATCAGCTAGGCGAACACAGATTGTAAAATTCCATATCTTAACAATACCTAAGGTATCGGCATTTGGATGTTTTTCGATTGCTCCAAGTTGAACAACGTCAGCTCTATGGGTTGATTTTGTTTCCATTCTAATTCCATTCTAATTCTCAATGATAGGATCTAAACGATTTGATACGTATAGCTGATAAGCTTTGATGAGTTCTTGCATCGCACAATCGAAGTCAATCTTACTCATTGATTTTCTCACTTTTGATTGTTGATAAGTATTATATGCATGAATTGTATACGCCACGTTAGCTATTAACTTTTTAATATCATCAGTCATATCGTTCTTCATGAGCTAGCGGTAGGACTCGAACCTACAACCTCCGCATTACAAATGCGGAGCTCTGCCAATTGAGCTACGCTAGCATGTAGGTTTAACTACAAAGATCATCGCGCGTCATACATACGCAATTTGGTAATTCATTACGTGAATCAATATCGGTAAATGTTTTCATCCCATATGGACACGAACGGCTACATTCTGTCGCTGAAGTACAACCTATCGATACTAATGATAATATCAATAATAAAAGATATTTCATTTATTCTCCTTTAGATTATTTATTCACCTTATGTCTACTAATATACCGTTTAAGTTCATCGAAATTCTTAAAAACCATGTTGCCTTTCATCTTTGATACCGTCAAGGGCCAACCACTAAGTTTCCTAGATGTTACGATATAGCATGGAATGTCATGATAACCAGCAAAGGTAAGTTCTGAAACTGTTCCAGTTGAGTACTTGGTAAAATAGCAGATGATAAAACTGGTTCGGTACTTGATTTGATTCAAGTCATTCAACATTATCTCAACTTGAAGTGGGATAGGAAACTTGTCCCATTGATGTGGTTTAATCTTACTTAAGTCGTACTTTTGATGAAACTCTACTTCATCTACACAGGGATCGAAGCATTGTAAATCGTATTTCGCCAACCATTTACGCAACATCTTGCGCCATTGAGCTCCAAATGTCTTCATTCCTGACATTGAACCAGCCAAGTAAATTACCTTCTTATTTTTGAATATCATGGATATTAGCAATATCCTTTGTAAGGATACTACTCTCCTATTTTAGTATTAGTTAAGTCTTCTGGACTTAACTTATTTTCATCTATTAAGGTCTGATAAACATCACCATTTTCAATGATTTTTTTATCCTCATACGGTGCTGCGATGCGACGATAGAACTCAAGTTTAGCAGATTCTAATGCACCAACCACATCATTGACTCCAATGTACTTTAAGCCTTTATAACGTAAGTATTTAATGACTGTTAGTGTAACAAGATAATTTAATTGACCAGGATCTGCTGGACTATTATTTTCGTGATAGGCGATGTAGGTTTTTAGTTCTTTTGTTAGATACGGCATTATTGCTCCTTTTTATTGTTGACCATCGATCATCAAGATTTTGATGAGTCTTTGTATGCTCCAATAAAAAAGAAATGTCGCACATTGCATGCGATAAGTGGAGCAATTTACTTTCAGGATCATGATCTTCACCATCCCAAAATGCTGTTAAGTGACGTTGAATAGCTGCATAGGTACGTGACCATTTGACACCATTTCGCCAATTATGGTCATTGTACTTCAAAGATCCAAAACCTAATACATCAGCCATACATTGTAATGGGTAGATAGGAATTAAATCCATGCGTCTTTTTTGATGATCTTTTTTAATGCCTTCTTTTTGATTCTTCATAAAGGCTGAACACTTAAGTTTCGAACATTTATATCTATTACATTGAGTTCGGCTTTAAGTTTAAGAAGTTCTTTACGTAATGAAATGCGTTGCGTAAATTTTGTATGAGATTTTGAGGGTGGATTATATTGGACGCATTCCATCTTTGCAAATGGCGTATGGAAGTCACATGTAATCATATCTTTAGCTGGTTTTTCATCCCATACACTGTAAAGTTCTCGTGTACGTTGGCATTTAGGGCATTTATAAATGTGTGATAACATTGTCACTCCTTTATTTTATAGGTTGAAAATTAAACTTATCACAACCTAATGCTGTATTATCCTTACTGCCCCAATTCGGGGGTAATTTAACGCCGCACCATTTCTCTACTTTCTTCTTATACAGCGCTTCAAGAGCTGATTGTAACTCTTTTGCTTGCTCAAATGTTCGAACCTTATAATTGATCTTAACGCTATAATAAGACATCGCAGGATCTTTGGTATCAATTTTAGATTTTTTCTTATCCATCTTAGTTTTTAAAATCTTGTCTTTAATGTTTATCGTATCTTTAGATGATTTTTGTTTCATATCCTAATACCTCTCCAGTAAATTGATATTGTGTATTTTTTGGTAAATATTTGGTGCATTCAGTATGTTCCTCTGCAAAATTCATTAAGTCAATCTGCATTGCTTGCTGAACAGCAGTGGGATCTTTAGGATCTATACCATACCATTCATCTAACTTTTGATCATCAAGGTCATATTCTAAGTACATTGCAAGACGAATTCGAGCCATAATATGTATCCTATCTTTTTATTATACTAGGTGGACCGAATCACAGGCTAGCAGATGATTCGGTCCGTTTGGCAACCTAGTTTGACTGGCGCAATCAGGTCAAAGCTTCTATATGCTGATTCTTTGACGGTACGAATTACTGGCAGTATACTCAGTTAAGTTCCCGTATACTGCATTGCATATACCTAACCCCTCTCCCCTAACTAGATCGCTGATTGCCTGATAGCTTTACTTAGTTGAATTACCACTTAAAGATTTTATTAAATGAATGTGTTCCCATAACTTCTTATGATTCTTAATGGTATTATCTAAATCTTTCCCTTGTATTATACCACCCTTAACGTGTACTGGTAACATAATAGGATCTGCTGGATACGATGTTTTAACGATCTTCGGTATACTACCACAACTTATAAGCACAAGAGTTAAAATTAAAATTATATATAGCTTAAGATATGTATTCATTTAGTAACCTCATGTTCCTGAACGGGAGATAAAAATAAAGATTCGATTGATTTTAATGTTTTCGCTTGGTCATCAATAATATCACACAGGTTCATAATCAAATGATAATGTGCAGAATCATCATTAATTAAATTCTGTCTTATTTTATCTGTAGTTGTCATAATAGTGTTCATTTTATACATTTCTTTTTAAAAGGATCATTTGATAATAAACAACTATCTCTCGTATCATCTAAAGGCCTACTTTGACGATCTTCATCAATTTTTTGACTCTCCTTATCAATTGCTTCTTGCGTCTTAAGATATTCAGCCCAACGACGTTCTAATTCTTTATTAACAGCCTTTTCCGCTGAACGTTGAGCAGAAACGTTTCCATTATGATAACCTACAAAATAGATACCAACAACGAGGCCAACAATAGCCAATGGCTTCCAATATGATTTAATAAAGTTAAAAGCAACTAAAAGAAACACTGGCATTATATTCTCCTTTTTACTCTTTAGATGGCTGTACTGGACACGTATGCCACTTCTTAGCGTGTGTATAACATCGTTGTTCACTTGCCAAAATAAATGTTGAATTTAGTAATAAAATTAAACTTACAGTTATAAAGATAGTTTTGTTCATAAAATATTATTTAATTAAAAATGCAATCATATTACCTAAAGCCCAAAAGAATGTTGCAACTGTATACCATCCTTTATCATTATACCAGCAAAGCCATACAGGGGCGAGTTGAATAAAGATAAAAAATAGAGTTGACCATTTCATAGATTATTTATCCATATTATTATATGGTTTTATGCCTTCATATGTTTGAATCATTTGTCCACAATTGCAAAGTGTTCCTATTGGAATTATATTCGACGTATTATCGACGCCTAGAAGTATGAAACGATGACATTCAGCATCACATAGCCATGGATTGTAGAGAGTAGGTTGTTTATAATCTTCCATAACTAACTATACGTTTGATGTTCAATATTTGATATATGATTATCAGCATCTTTAATCATTGAGCCACAGACACAAATAGAACCTATTGTTACATCAGTTGTTGGATTAAGATAAGTCAATTTAAAATAATGATTTTCATTATCGCATTTAGGATAATTGCGTAGTTTTATACGTTGTGGAACAATCAATGTCTCCATATACTCACCATTGTATTTGACTTGGTTTTAATACAGTTGATCTTTTCTTAGTTTGAATTACAGCTCGCTTTGATTTGCTTTTTGATGAACACTTTTTCCCCTTGCAATTGATACAATTAGTTGTTTTTGCATTCGCCACAATATATTGATGAACCCATTCTTTCGCAACTTTAAAATATCGATCATGAATAATACATAATATAGTCCACAAGCTATCTGGAATACCAATTTCTTGATGAACTTCAGCTTGATACTTTTCAGAATAACGCGATAAAAGTTCAATCATATGTAAAATCGAAACTAATTCTTTAACTGGTATCTCAATCATTTGTTGTTTTTTCTTACACATAAATTTTTATATTCCTTGTCATCATGAAGATTATAATCTAATTCCGTTAATTCAGGATCAATAAATATTTTTTCATCAACAACTTCAAGTCCTAAAAAACTATTGCACCCACTGCACTTATGATACAACATTGTTAATACACAGCTATATGGATTAAAAAGAGTTCCTTTGTCCGACGATGTGATCGTTGTATGATTGACAATCTTTAAATCACTACATCGATAACACCATTCAACATCGCCAATCTTCATAAGAAAATAAAGCTACTTACCCAACTTGGGGATGTTGAAGTAAGTAGCTTTAGTGCTAGGAGGGAAAAGGTTGTTTTTATATCTTGCATGTATATATTCTTAATTTCTTATATTTTGCTTATAATGTAGATCAATTCTTTGTATCTGCTGTTTATTCCGAATCTCACATAAGCTCTTTTGAACTTTAGCATAAAAATCATCAGATCGATCAACAAACATAAAACTTTTACGATTTGTTTTATGACGTATCTTTAATAATTCTTTATATAGAGTTGCATCATAAAATGCTAACTCTGAAACATCTTTTCGTTTTAAATTTAGTGTTGGCATTATCGTATTCCCTCATAATATTATACCGATTTTTCTTTATTCATCACCTTTTACTAGGGCAATAAGTTCTCTGAGTTGTTCTTTAATAAGACATGTATCAATCTTTTGTCCCCATGTGTCAATCGTTGCAGCTAACTCACATGCGGCTAGTAATTCCGGCGCGTAGCAGATAAGTCGGGCATTGCCGATTGCGTACTTATGGGGCTTAATTGTAGCGATTGCATCATTGCCACTTACTATCGTCGTGAGATATTCAGTGTGTGTTGTAGACGTGGTTGGCGTGTGTATTACCCATTGGTCTTGTGCATGTTCGATTCTCATTGTGTCTCCTTTATAACGTTTCGATTTGACCTTTTTCATTGAAATAATACTCATTAGCTTCAAGCTCTTCAATGACCGCTTCATCAGTTGTGAGATAATGATATTCAGTTTTTAGCATTGTAACATACTCGTGTCGAAGATCGTTTTCAAATTGAAGCGTAATAGCATCTTCTTGTGGAGTATCATCTTCATCTTGTGGCAATAGTTTATAGTTTTTGATGTATTCTTGAGCAAGGAGATATGTACCGCGTGCTGTTCCATGGTTCTTAATGATCAATTCTGCAACTTCTAATGGGGTCTTCGTAAACTCAAGGTCAAGGTGTCTGCTCCAGATATCAAAGTTGTCAATTTCTAATCCAACATTATTTGCATCCTCATCAATGTGTTCGCACCAACCATCGTAGTCAACATTGATCGTACGATTCTGTGTCAATACGCGCGTTTGAACGTCTTTTGGTAATTCTTGAAATGTATATAAGTTGATTGTTTTTGTTATCATATTTTCTCCTTGTTTTGTTTCGTTGTTCACCATACATTATAATAGTACTATAACTTTGTTGCAATGTATACAAAATAATGGCATTAATCAATTATTTTAATGACATCTTTTAAGGAACAAATCGTCCAGGGAGTAGGTTTTGTGAATCCTATGGGCATATCCTCAAGACACACCTTAACTGTTGATTCCATTGGTCTTTTCCATGAGCATTCTTTGCATCTAGAATAGATTTCTCCCCAATGGTTAGTTCCTTCATTCGAAACATGATTGCAATGTGTGCATTTATATGGTTTTATTGAGTATTTTCCTGTTGTATTCATATTTGTCTCCTTTACACCATTTGATGATGCATTAAGAATTCTAAGAACGTCTTTTCATGGGCGACAAGAAGCTTAAGGGCGAGGATCGCACCAAACTGCTTCCAAACTGCCAACCAATTCCGTTTTGTCACTGTTCCGCTCATAGATTAATAGTAACATAACATAGCAGCGATGTATATAAAATAATGGAATTAAAATATAATGATGCAACCTATTAATATGGTTGAAGATTTTGTGAGCAATTTATGACGAAATAATGCCGTTAATTCACTATATGGCAATATTAATTCACTAATGAAATAGATAAGTATATGATATGATTCAACTTAATAGCTATGGTACAGCGTATTTCAATTTAGATGATCGAGTCTATCGTCTAACGTTAGATTCATTTTTCGCATTGATGTCTTTTTCATATATATTATGGAAATATAGAGGAGGACTACCTTTAATCCTTTCATTCAGCATTGCATCAGCTATCTGATAAGATTGTTTACATAACGTTTTGTGGGTTATTGATGCTTCATCAAACATATCGCCTTTTCCACCCCATCTTAAAATCCCACTTTGCATAGCTTTAGCTGCAAAATAATCGCGGAGCGAAATATCAACACTAATGTTTGGAATATCATTTGCTATTACATCAGAAACAAACATTGGAAAAGCTGGTCCGCCATCTTTATTATTTTTCATGTATAGTTCCTATATATTTTGCAATGTATTTTTAATATTATTCAAATCATTAGATATACGGTCTCCTATATAGTCTTTGACTATTCCAAAGAATCCTTTACCAAGCTCTTCGTTAATAGCGCGTGTTACTTCATCTTTATGATCTGTCATCCATTCTTTAGCAGCTAAAGCAACCTGAGGCTTAAGTTCTTTTTGAATTAATTCAATAAATAACGAAGTCTTTGGTGAATCATAATAACCATTAGTCTTTCGTTCTTTAAAGAATGATTCATGAACCGCTGCTTCTACGATTCTTTTTAGATCCTCATGAGTCATTAAATCACCCATTGACTCTTGTATCTTGGTAAACATGCGTTGTTGAAATGTTTGTGTTGTATCAATTGTAGTGGTCATATTATTGGTCTCCTTAGTATGTTTTGAATTTTTTTAAAGTACTCGTATATTTTAAACCATATTGGATGACGACGTTTGATATGAATAACGACTTTATCTCCAATGATTTTATACCGTCCAGGATTTACTTCATATACTGGAACTGTATTGCCAACGCCATCAACTACTAATGCATTAGTTGAAAAAGTACCTTTATAAGTATCACCAATGATTGGCATTTGACGATTGAAAATGGGGACATCGCAATCACATTCAAAGCTTTGACTACTGCTCTCACGTCCGCATTTTGTACAAGTATTTGTCATTTTTTCCAGTCTCCATGGTTGGGGTTCATTTGCCATATATGTTGGAAGATAGTGGCCATCTGAAGAACCCCGCGTATCATCATTGGATGCTATCTTTAGGCTATTATTCGCTATTGAAATATAACATTTTGCCATATCATATTGTTTCATAATTTTAATTTTCTTGATTTAATTATTTTTAATGCATCTTTAGCTAATAATTCCAATTGTTGTAATTTCGATGCTGCGAATTTTTCATCACCTGAAGGAGCTAAGTTCATTGGTTTAGCCAAAGCTTTATAGCCATCAATTGCAATATTTAACATTTTTAGTAAGGTTGGATAGGTATTATGGGCATGCACAACGAAACGTGCATTGGCATTTTGTTCTTTTAATGTTTTATTCCATCCTCCATATTCAAAAGTACCAAGATATGCATCAGCAGGAATATACCCACAATCTGTCCAAATATTGTGTTTTTTCTTTGTTGTTTTATCTTCATCATATTGTCGCTGCCACATGCCTTGAGTTGTTTGAGCCTCAATTGATGAAGATAGTTGTAAAAATGTTTTCATATAATTCATATAGATTACTCCAATTCATCGCATTGTTTAAGGGCTTCGAAAGCAATATCGTAATGTGCAAGAAGTGTACCGCATTCTCCACAAGCAGAGATTTGTTTGTCACGATCTTTGGACATATATGGATCATACTTGCCGACTTTAAACGTATACAATAGTACAGGTTCTTTGGGATTATCAACTAGAATTTGTAACATATAATAGAATTCCCCATAAAATATTAAATATTATTATTAGCTTTTAATTCGCACATTTCAACAAACTGTATTAAATGAGGAATTAACATCTTCACTTGCTTCTTTGTCAAACACATGCGACTTGATTCATCACAACCAAGCCACATACACAAAGAAGAAGAAAATGTTTCAAGAGTACAATTGCTGTTATATTTATCTTTAAATTTAATTAATTTAAGGTCTTTATTCTTTTTTAATACTTTCATTTTTTCACCTCACACCATAAATCCGCTTCAATTTCTTCAATCCTACTGTTGAATTTAACATTCTTCAACACTACTCGCATTGGCCATTGCATCTCGTTAGACTCTGGATTTATAGAGTCTCTAGGATCATCTTTAAATAGCCCTACGATACCACCACGACAAACTGCTGGACTAACCAAAATCTTTTTTTCTTCTTTGATCTCTTCAAATATTTCAGGGTAGTGAACTGGATCGATAGATGGGATTTTTGCTTCTAGATATGGCACCAAAGAAGACACAGTCAATATTGTGTTCTTATAGAACCCTGGACAATCAATTTTTACTCTGTATTTTTTCATTTTATCCACTTTCTAAAAAAATGTTTAACTTTAAGAAACAATAATCTTAATTGACTTCCATGATCTGTTGACAATTCTACCGCTAAATCATCAGCATATGAAGCATAAACAATATTCCCTCTTCGTATATAGCGAATAAGTGGCATATTAATAAATCGAGAATCAGTTCTTCCAACACGTAAGGCAGGGGACCATAAATCTTTACAATAATCAATGTTATTTTTTCTTTTCATTATCTTGTATTAGAGAATAAATTTTCAAATGTTGTTCTTCAATAATGCGTAATAGATGTTGCACCACAATATAAGTAGCATACGATGAAGTCGGCAATGTAAGTAGGTCATATCCTTGCTGAATATAGTGTTCTTTTAATTCTTCCGAATGTATGGTTGAAGACATCTTATTCTATTTCAAAAGGATAATTGCAGTCCTTAAGATCTCCATTACAATTTGTATGTCGAATGGGATGATCCATCTTCTTTATATCCATCATCGCCATATTTTAAACATTGATCTTTATTAACTTGATAATAACGACATCGCAAATGTAAATTCTCAATAATTAGATTAATTAAAAATTTTTCTTTTGTCATATTTTATCCATTCCATTTTAAAAAGTATGTTGACGCATTATGTTTTGGAAACACATATAGTATCGTTTCTCTTACAATCTCTAAAGCTTGTCGATACCAATCACCTTTGCTTTTATCTTCGATCCGCTTCATAATAGCATATATACAAGGTTTTAATGAATATTGACTTTTACCTTTCATAAGTCCATAGCATTTATGCCCATTTCTATAAAATGTTCCACGATAATTTGCATAGTCATTGAATTGGTTCGTCTTATTCTCTTTCATGTCTTCGATGAATGCTGTTAACGCTTGTCGTCTATTAGTAGGTATATCATTCATATTATCTAATACATCAATTTCAATCGCTTGATATTGTCCTGAACTTGTCTTCATTATGTCATCATATTGGCGTAAAAGATAATCAATACGATCTAATGAAGCTATCCAATTTGGTGAATGATAATAAACATCTTTTTTATAATCAAAGATCCAATCAAGTGTAGAAAGTCCAAGTTCTTTTAAAACTGCATCTAGTCCATTACTATTATACGAACTTCTAAAATAACCTATTTTAAAACCATGATCAGGATAATGCAATGATGGAAGCTCAACTTTATGCTTATCTAAACACGAACCAAATTCATCCAACCTTAAACTTTCAGCAATACGTATTGTTTTTATTCGACATTCTTTCTTAAACTCTTCTGGAATTAAATCATAATCTACACCCTTATATGCAGACCAAACAAGATCAAATTGTTTTAAATATTCATCTTCACGTTGCAAAGTATCTTGCAAATTATCGCATTGATAAAGTTCAATATCAAGACCCATAATTTAGTCCTCAAGATCTAAAAGATCATCGTCATCATCAAAATCATCTTCATCTTCGTCATAAGCGTACGATGATCTACATGAATCAGAATTATTCAATTTAAAATCACATTCACTACATAACATATTGCCATCGCTACATGTATCTAAAAGAAGATCTTTAAAACCAGTACAATAAAAACAAATGCCTAGTTTCGTTGGATGTCGATCTTCTAAATCAATATCATTTGTAAAAAGATTAAGTTGTTTCATATATTTACTCTTTTCTTTTTGCGACGATCAAATATTGGTATGTTATACCATGCAATCTTCGCGGCTTTTTTAATGTGACGACAAATGCTATTGAGATTCGATGATTCTATGGTACGCTGATCAAATCGACTAAATAAGATTGTATGAGGTTGGGTATTAAAAACTTCAATGAAATTCTTGCATCCATTATGTGTTGCAGCATATTCAGCTTCTGTTTGTTCTTTAATAATATTATCCATTTCAACAACTTGCGTTTTATCAAAATCTTTTATCATAATCGCACCTATATTAGAATAGTCTCATAATATGTGATAAATGTACACAAAATAATGGAATTAAATACAGATACGATAATTACTTAATTTTATTAACTTTTTTGGCTTTACCATTGCACGTTTCATACCAAAATTTAATAATAGGTGGTTCTTTAAATAAATATAAAGAAATACAATCAGGTTGAAAACGTCGATTTAATTTAGCTAATGTTTTTCCGGAAAATACAGCTGTATCTATAATAAGTATAGGTTTTAAAGCTTGTGGAATGCTTTTTAATGAGGAAGGTAAAAATGGGATACCTAGAAAATGACTTGCATATACTGATGCGACTGCACCGCTACGACCTGGACCCATAACAGATTTTACATTCATTTTAAGATTTGATAATTTATTACTCAATCTCTCACGAAATTCAGGCTCTAAAACAATGCGATAAGTCATAAAAACAACGCCACACTACGTTGTAATAGTGTGGCGTCTTCTAAGCGGTTAGAGGAGAACCGCAGAAGAAAAATTACCACGTCGCCTTCGTCAAATGCCAGATACAGTTACGTGAGAATTGTGGAAATAATGGTGCAAATAACACAGCTAATGTATTTGTATCATAATATTGTTGGAGATGCGCAAAATGATCTTGCTGCGCTGTCGACATATGAGGCAAAATATCTTTTTGACTTGCAAACGTTCCATAATGTGCTTCAATATTAAAACGTTTTGAAAGCTCTTCCTTAAGCTCATCATATCGCCATTCATATACATGATTTTCAGCTGCTGAACCATTAAAACAGGGGGTTGATAGAAAGACTTTTGTATGTGGTTTAGTCCATTGTGCAATTGTATCAAGAAGTTTTAACCCAGAATCACGGTCAACATGTTCAATAACTTCGAAACATGTAATAATATCATAATCATGATCCGGAACAATTTCAGGTTGCTTAATTAAATCAACTTGATAAAATTCCGTGGGAAAATTAGTTTTAATATTCTCTTTATTATGGCTCACCGCACTTTCACGATACTCTAATCCTACATAAAGCGAAGGTTTTGCTTTATTAGAATACAATGCCATACACATTGGTGCATCTTTACCACATCCAACATCAAGAATCTTTTTTTCACGACCCCAAAATTTCGCAACATGTGTCCATCGTAAATGATGAGCTAAAATATCACGATGCATAACTTGACGCTTACTATATTGGTCAGCAGTTAACTGCGTCGTATTATAGCCATTTTTATTAATGTTCACCATTATTGCTCCATTCTTGTTTAATATTTGATGATATATTAAGCAGCAGTAGATGTTGTATCCACAGATGTATTCTCAATAACAATACGCTTCTTATGAAAATTACTATACCATGTAACCAAGGCTTTGGGGGATTGTTTTGTTTTAAATACACCATCTTTAATTTTAACTTCTAAATCTGATACTAAAACTGATTTCTCAACTTTTGCATCCAATTGTGTTTTAATATAAGTAGCGATACTTTCAGTTTTTCTACGGTTTCCCATAGGATTACCTCCTGGTTGTTGAGTTTGAAGAGAAGTATTGAATTCATGATGAATTTTAATAATTCTATCCATTAACTCTTTGTGTTGACTATACATAGAACATTTACGCTGCATTTTTATAGGGCATAAGCGAGGTTTTAAACGGTTTTCCACGCATATTCTTTGTGTTAATTTTCGTCCTTCAAGACCACATGATTGCTCACAATCATTGTCTTTTTTTATTTGACATTCATCAAGTGCCACAAGCAAACGAGGATCATTATATAGCCATGTGTGACAACTACGGCGCAATTCATGATAAAATTTATTCATTTAGTTTATCTCATTACACAATACTCGTGCTTCACACAAAGAAGAAGCAGCGAACGCATAACCATTATATCCGTTATACCAAATCCAACATTGTGATTCTTCAGTTGTTCGTTGAATTGCATCAGCATAAGTCTCACTAGGTTGTAAATAAATATGCTTATGTTCACGAACCCCTTCATTTGGAATGTAAATATAAGTTTTTAACATAATATCCTCGTTCAATTAGAAAAATACATCGTGCTTGTATTATTTATACCAGCAACATTCCAAGGTAAAATAGTATTTGATTCATTTTTTACAATTACTTCATAATGCTTTTGAATTTTACGCCAATACCGTTGACGATATTTAGGCGTTAATGAATGGTATGCTGTAGCCCAATAAGGTGAAGTTGTAACATTTTGTTTTGCTTTATAATATGCCAAGATACGACCCATAGTTTCAACATTGAATTTCCAATTCCACAAATCTTGATGCTTGTATCCATAGAATTTAGCCCATAGAGGTTCAATTTGTCCTAATCCTATACCATGACGATTGCGCGCCTTTGAATCAAAATTACTCTCTTGCTTAGTGACCACTACGAGAATGCGCCAATCAATATTATAATAATGTGAGACAGCTGATATTTGAGTTGATAGCTTCGTGCACCATTGGCGTTCAATAGTGGGCGTTAATTTTTGAATAGCATTACTAATGTTTTGTATTTCACGATCTTTAGACTCCGTTGTGATACTATGATAACGGTGCGACGTCTGTGCATTATGATATGATGTACTTGAGCAACATGTCAAACAAACAACAATAATAAAAAATAGAAAATTTCGCATTCTTTAGTCCTCCTCTTCAAAAGTTAATAACCAGCGTATATCGGTTAGAATATCATCACTATGATATGTCCGATCAATATAGCCCTCTCTAAAATAATTCGATGTTGCTACGCCCTCTTCAGTTCTATAGCCACACAAGATGCATTGACTGATAATAAGTCCTTGTGCTGTTTTATTAACAAGACCTTCAGCTCTACATTTTGGGCATTCTAATGCAAACATGTCCACATTATACCCTACATAGTTGTGGCATTAATACATAAAAATAAATTTTGATGATTTTGTTTAAAAAAACTCTATGAATACAAGCCTTTAGCCCATATAAAAGTTTCACGAGAACGACGTATTGAGAGTCCAGAAGTAACTTTTCCACCAGCTTTATTCCAACGAATTAATTGTCCTTGCGCAACGCCCTTATCATCGATCCAACCAACTTTGTCATATTTGCCTTCATTTAATAGGCGCAAGAGTGTACTCGCTGCAAAATTACTTGGTCCCACATTAAAGACAAACGATACTAATGTATCAAATTGTGCTTGACTTAAGGGAACAGTGACTAAATGATTGACGGTATCTTCTGTATGGACTAAATCTTGACGAAGCAGCTTATCTACCTGTGCTTTTGTGAGTCCAGATTGATATGGAATGGGGATACCATCAATCGATATGGTGCCGCTTTTGTGCTCATCAGAAGTAATTAAATGCCCAACACCAATGGTGTCAAAATTTGCTGAATCACGATATACCTTTAAGCGGAAGCCTTCAAATTTAACAATTTGTTGAATACCATTATCACTTGTCTTCATTTTTGAAAATCACCTCATTTAAATCTTGTAGCCATTGAGATGATTGAATTGATCCATCATCATTGAACTGTCGCACAACCCCTACATTTGCTAATGATACTATATTAAGTGCGGCATGTGGTGATCCATTGAGTCGAGGAATTTCACCTATCATAGCTTTCTTAGGAAAATTTAACTTTGTTACGTTTTCTTTTAATACAACAACTTCACTCTGAGGAAAACCTTGAATTTGATCAATTTTCAAAATTAAATAATTTCCACCTACATTCTTAACTTTGCATTTTAATAAAACATCATAATCTGTAGCATAAAAAGAAGATATAATCTTATCATTTGATAATTGCATATTAAAATCCAATAACTTCATGTAAAGTTACTCGATGATCAAAACCCTCTTCATCATCAGGTACTTCTAATTGAGCATAAAATGTATGATGCAATCTATTGACCATTTCTGTTGCATCTTGTATACTAATGCCTTTTTGCATAGCACATTGAACCGCACGTTGAGCAGCAAGTGGCATTTCAATATCAATATATAAAAGTCCAACAGATGCATTGTATTCACGAGCTAATTTTATCCATGATTGCCGTATTGTTTTTGTTGGATTAATATCATCAATAATTAATAAATTACCAGAAATTAACGCATAGCGAGCAAAAATCATTTGTTGAGCGTGATTTAAACGTTTTCCATCAATACGTGTTCCACCTAAAGCTTTATAAATCAAGCGATACGCAAGAGTTTTTCCAGCTCCTTGCGGTCCACATAACACAATAACACAACATTGACTAAGTGATTCAACAAACTTCATAGATCCATTATAGCATGAATTAGATGTTGTTTGTATCATCATTATCATTATTCAATGGTGGAATCTCTATCCTCTCGTCTTCGCGATCTAGAAAAAAAGAATATGAATTTAATAATAGATTCCAAATACTTATAGAATTTTTTAATTGAACTTTTAAAAAAGCATTATATTCAGAAATGCAAAGCTGCTGTTGTGGATGCAACGGTTTGAATTCAAAAAATGAATCTAATGAATTATCAAATAGATCCGTTAACGTCTTATTAAACGTTTGCATGACATTACTTAAAGTAGCAGCATGCTTCGATTCAATGGCGGTTAAATTAATTGGTTTCTTACTCATTGACGAATCTCGATTTGTGACATTTTTGGATACTTATCATCTAGCCGGAACATATAGACAGAACCGTCTGCTAAACACCATACTTTAGCGACGCCATATTGCTTTGGATCATCATCAATTAATTCTCCTAATAGTCGCTGTAATTGTTCATATTTAACATCAATCAATTTACGACTAATTTTTGATGCATTATCAAATGCAAACAATGGCCATAAGTGATTTAATCCATTGTTGTCAATAGCACCAATAATCATTGATCCATGATCTTGCTTAATTAATTTTAATCCTATGTCCATAATCTAATTATACCAAAGTACTTAAGGACCATCATTTTTTATTTTTATGATGGTCCTAAAAAAGATTATGCTGCCAACTGTATCGCGTCATGAAGTGCGCGCTCTTTTATTAATTTACCTTGACCAAACCATGCTTGATTTAAGCGCGTATCGCTGTGTCCTCTATAATGATCAACATACTGCGTTACTGCATTATATGCAGACCATAATGATCCACCAATCGATGAAAGATTGTTTGTTATATCATTGTTAAATAAATCAACAATCTTTTCAACAGTGCGTGTTTCTTTATGCTTCTCAATAACGTTTAAATCAGTCAGTTGCGGATATATAACTTTCGTAACATATTGCTCAATATTTTTGACACCTACAGATGCTAAGTGACGATACTGTGTTAATGTAGCGTCAAATGTATTGTTGGCAGTATCAATGATTCCTCGTACATCTTCAAGATTTTGCACAACTCTTGATGAATGCATTAATCCAACACGCGGTGTATCCATTGCTTCAGCCATATTGAGAGTATTAGCGCAGACAACGCGTTGTGGAGTAAATTGTACATTTATTCCATTGCGACCATTATGTGCTGCAGATAAAAGAAGGAAGCGCTCGACAATATCGCCTTTAACAATTTCCATGTTATCGCCAGCTAATTTAACCAATATCCATATACGTGCACCACTTTGCAAACTGCCTGCAGTATGATATTGAGCTAAACCTGCTTTGACAATTGGATCAAAAAATGCAAAAGCTTCAACATTTTGAAGTGGTGTATATCGTGCTTTTACGACACCATAAACTTGTCCATCTGTTTCGCGTTGAATTGCAAGAAATTCATTAAATGTACGTTCGCCTACAGTAATGGGCTTTAAACCTACTTTCCAATCAAGACCAGCATCACGAATCGCTTCTTCAGATGTAGGTGGTTGATCTAATTTTTTACCTAATCCATGCCACGGTGTTTCGCCTACATAAAACATATTTTCAACTTGATGAGCCATATTATTCTCCTTTATTATTTATTTTTTCATATCATTAACCATACATCATAATAGTACTATAATATCGCAGCAATGTATACAAAAATAATGGAATTATTTTATAATTGCATAATTATATGATTTTATTAAGTTTTTTTAATGAACAGTTGATGACAAATTAGTGAGACGGCCTAATATCGATGTAGCTTGAATCTGTGCTAATAATTCAAGTGATTGTGATTGAGTAAAGGATAATAAAGCATCTTCCGATAGAGACGGTATAGCGAGTCGTAACATTGTGAATGTAATATCAGATTCAGCGCTTCCAAGTTTCGATAATTGTTCAATAATTGTTAAATCACGAAGATCATATTCATAAATAGGATATAACTCACCGTCAACATAAGCATCACAAATCTTCTTTTTACGTGGATTTATTGGCAATAATGATGGACAATCGACAACTTGAAGTTCAATAGGTGGATCATTATTGATGGAAGTTTCTTTTTTCTTATGATCCATTAAGCTTATTATACTACTTTTTTATGAGTTTTCGTTGAAAGAAACAATGCAAGGTCTTTAGAATAGCATGCAATTTTATTCATTTGTATTGTGGTGTCTTTTTGTTTCCAAATTGATTTTAAAACAAACATTTCCACAAATAATTGCCAAAAAGGATCAATTGGTAAAAGCTCATGTGGATAATCATTCATATTAGAATTACGTAATATGCCTTCAATAATAGAAACATTATCTAGATTATTCAGATTATCTTCTAAAGAAGTAGAATGTAATATCGGTAACTCTCCTGATGTCGATTGTTCATCAATCAACTCACGGGCTAATTGAAAATGTGCTTCATATATATGCATTGAATTAGCAGTTAAATAAAGTTCACCCGGCACAATTCCAACACAACTTGCAATAAAATTTAATAACAAACAAAATGATGGCACATCATAATTGTTTCCCCAAATGGCGTCATTGCTTCGCATTAAAACATGTAGATTTAATTGATTGTCGCGAATTAAAAAATGTAATGCCACAGTACACGGAACATCTTTGCTAGTAGGTGGATTCCATCTCCAAAATGTCATGATTGCTTGACGTGTATCAGGATCTTTTTTTAAGGTATTAACCACAAAACGTAATTGTTCACGAAATGGTATGCCATACGCACCGTCATGGATACCGTCTTCTGAAAAAGACGAGATGTTTTTGTTATAATAATGCAGCATGGCTGTATCATTACGACCTAATAAATACCATAGATTTTCAGCAAATAAAAAGAAAAAATTAAGATTACGTTTTTCTGATAAATATAAGCACTTCAATGGATCAATAGGACCCATCGTGTATGGACCACGAGCCTCTAGAGTTAATTGACCTCTTGGCGAAACTTTACGACCATTTGTTAAAATACAATCAACGGCTTTTTTAAACTCTATATGATATTCGTGACCTTGTTGCAAAATCAACTCCTTTCGTAAACATCTCGGCGTATTCTTTTAATTTTTCATAATGAAAACGTTTCCAATATGAAGGATGTGGTATCATAATCTTATTTGAATCATCATCAATTTCATATTTCGTTGCAAAATCCGCAGCTTTTTGTCCTAGAAAAACAATCGTCTTCGGCTTAATCCATTGAATTTCAAGCTTCAGTATTTCGGCTGCAACATCATCATTAGGAAGCCAAGGTTTAAAAGCATTTGTTAAATAGATGTCCTTCTTATACAAATTTGATTCTTTTAGCGTCGAATATAAATACTCTGATGAAGTACCAGAAGAAAATGGATATTCATTCAATGTGGCTTTAGGACGTAATTGTTCGCCAACAATCATAATTTCAGCGTTACGACTTCCAGTACTTCGTGCATCAATAGTATTCAATTTAGAATTAATAAATGAAGTATTCGTACGTCTTTCGATAAGTGGTTGGACATGCGCGACAAATGTTTGAGCTGAACATTTAGCAGAATCATAAAAAATTGGATTTAATGAAGATTTTTTCAAAATTATTTCATTAAATAATTCAATCGCTTTATTGATGTCATTATTATAATTAAATTCCGCTAATGATTCATTAGTTGCAACACAGCGATTATAAATAGTTTTGGCATCGGTTGACGAATAAATTAATAATGCATCATTCTTTTTTGCCAACATATCAAAAACCCAAAATTGAAAATCTGAAATTGTACATCCATCACGATAAAGATTTGAATAAACATATTCACCTAAATAAAATCGATCAAACACAACATCTTGACCTTCATATTCTTGGAATAATTGTAAGTATTCTTGATAAGGATTGTTAGTCTGTGGCTTAGAACAATGAATTAACTTAAAATTAAAATCACGCGCTATTATTTCCGCTAAAGTTGATTTTCCAGATCGATCTAATCCTTCAATTATGATAAACATTATATTTAGCTCCTTATTTTATACATAATCGTCGATGCTGTTAATCGACGTTGAAATTCATCTTCTGTAATTTTTTCTTGTTCAAATGAATACCGATAATTGTTACGATCCCAACCATCTGGATCCATTATAAAAGTATCAGGATATAATTCTTGAAGCCAAGTAGCGCTGGTTTTCAAAATCGGCATTGAAGTATTAAAATATTGGCATATAAAGTCAATAATTATGCGTAATATACAATCTTGATGATGTGTTATATAGCCTTGTTTACCATTACATAATCCACAGAATGTCGATGGCTGCTTTAAGGCATTAATAAATCCAATTAAAGATTCTATTTGCAGCATAAATATCTCCATATACGTCTAAAAAATCCGCATCGTTTTGATTGACCTAAAGACTGAATTAGATCATATCCTGATATATTAAAAGTCGCCATACTACCTCCTAATTAGATTCATACCACCGTTGATACATAAGATTCCAATCAATAGTATTGAAGCAATATTGTGTTATTTTATATCCAATACCACCTAAAGAATATGGTAATTGATCTGAAATATAATATTTAAAGTTTAATTCAGTTATATGAAGATCATCTTTTTTTAATTTTAAAGATTGTATCCATGTAAAGATTATATCTTCCATAATTACTGTAATGAATTGCTATTTTTATGTATACAATTTTTAATTAAATCAATTTCAACTAGACTTACTAACGAACAATCTTTGCCGCCGTATCGTAAATAATCACGACCACCATCAACCATAGTTTCATTGTTGCAGCCACACGTTTTATAATCATGACGATTAATAGAATATAAAAGCTTTTCACATTGTAGACATTGAACGCCTTGTTGATAACGAAACGGCTTCATTTCAGACGTCGTCATGCCGCGTACAATCATGGATTTACTATTTTGCGGATCAAGTTGTAGTAATAAATAATCTTTATGGCCTAATTTTTTATCAGGCTTGTGTACTTTATAGACCGCTACAGGGTAATATTCATTGTTAACACAAAATTCATTACAAAAAACTGGATCGCTTTTAAAATGTTTTGCAACTGCCTCATGGTCAAAATTATAAAACGAATCTCGTTGATTTAATCTTTTGCGCATATCATTAACCTTGTTTATTTATACCAAATAATTATACTTTTCTTTTAATTCCTTACGTACAGATTTTAAACATTGACGATAAAGTTTATAGAATCGTTTAGAATGTCGATTATGCGCTTCATGTACAACTTCATGTGCAACAGTTGTTAAAAGATATGGTAATGAATAATAATGATTAGTTTTTAAACGTCTCAATCTAATACGAATATGACCATCAGCATTGTAACCTAAGGTTGTTCTATAAAATTCATCTTTATGATGCATTTTATTTAATGATTTAAAAGAAACGTTAAGATGTTGAGCAACAAGATATGCAAATATGCGGAGTAATGCAATTAAATAAGTTTCAAAATAATGATTTAAAGATTTCAAATTAACCTCATTTTCATTGTATATTCGGTTTTTGATTATTTAATCGTTTAGACCATTCAAGTTCATATAAAATTAAAGATTTAATATTTTGGTAATATTGATCTTTTAAAGGTTCCCATCTTTCGAGTGCCTTTGGATCTTGTAAAATACTAAATCCAACACACAATGTCCGAATTTCATCAAAAATTTTAAAAATCTTTTCCTTAACATCAGAAATAGATGATATATCAATGTCATCATTTATCATTTTGTAGCCACCTTTGAATATCCACGATTAATACGTTTAATATTTTCGCTATTTTTTGCCATATAAAAATCAAATAACTCTTGTGCTGATAGATTAAAAATTAAACAAAGATTAACAAAAAAATGTAGAATATCAACTAATTCCATCTTAATTTCTTTTACTTCATCTTGTGATGGATTAAAATCTTCTGGAACTTTATAATTTCTCCATGGCTTCCAAGGTGTTCTATTTAAAAGTTCATGCAATTCATCGGTCAATGCTAACACCATATCTTTGACTACTATAGGTTTTTCTATTTGATTATCAAGATTTTGTAAATCATTTCCATATAGAAGTTGAAGTTTTTTTTGATATGCAAATATTGTTTCTAATTTATTCTCAATGTTATCTAACGGAATAACATCAACATTAGCACATTGGTTTTCAGGATTAATTATTCTAGTTGACATACAGTCTCCTTTGTAAAACCTGTCTGATGAAGAAGCGTTTGTATATCATCATAAGATATGATTGATTTACGGTATGCTTCATGTAAAATTTGGGAACAAATATTTGTTTCTAATTTCGTATAATACCGATGCAATACATTAATTTTTAATTTTATATCTGAAAGTTGACAAATCGTTGTGGAAGCAGATAAATATGCTAAGCATTCATCAATTTTGCATTGTAAAATATCATTATGTCCTTGTTGTTGTAAACGATTAATTGTTGGTAAAATATCATTTAATTTTTTCCAATTTAGCCAATTAGTGTTAAATGATTTATTATTGTGCTGTAAAGATTCAATCAATTGATTATATAGAACATAATTATCCATTGCGTCAACTGATGAACATTGTAAAAGATTCATTACATCATCTACATTGATATTTTGACCCTGCGCAATCTGATTTGATATATCATTCGTTGTGTTAAGATCTTGTTTAAAATTCTGTAATGTTTTATGTTTTTCAATTGTTGAATAAATTGTTAATGAACGATGAAAAAGATTTCCAAATCTAAAATAAAGATGACGATAAACATAGGTCAATTCACATCCAAGCGAAAAAGGCCTTAATGTTGTATTAGGATAAGGGACAGTAAGATTTGTATTTAATTCTTTTTTATTGATTAAATCATTAAGGCGTTCTAATGTTCGTTCTAAATCATAATTCAATTCAATAAACGTTCGTGAACAATCTTTTAATTCTGCTCCAGTTTTTTCTTTCAGATATTTGACGTGATGATTAATCCAAGCTTGGTGTCTAATTTCAGGTTTATAAAAATTTTGTAAGGCATAAAAAATCTCTTTTCGCCCTTCTTGTTGAAGATCTTCAAGAGACATAGCCAAATTATTATAATGACCAAGTCCACGAATCATTTTATGTATTAACCAATCGTATTGTTGAATTTTTTTGTTATCGATAATCGATTCTTGACATACATCTTCCATTAGGGCCTCCTTTGTTAAAAACATGAAGAACGCCTAGTAATACTAGCAAAAATGCATCAATATGTACACCATTATTTAAAGTTTCCAAAAACCATCAATAGAATGGATTAATTGACGTGATCCGTTAGCATAAACAAGACAAGATGAATGAAGCCAACTAGAAGGACCACTATTATAACTTAGTTTTAAAAAGCTTGATGTACCAACTCCCCAGGCACCTCGTAGTATTTCGGGCGTATGTGTATGACCTGTAACAGAATTTCCATAAGCACTTTCCATACCCATAATAGATCCACGTGACCCATTTGGTCCTTTATCGCCATGTGCGCCTAATTGGATTCTAGCGACCTTATAGTCTTGATCACGTTGAAGCCAGACAATTCTATCTTTATTTTTTAATCCTGCAAGTTCGACTCCATATCGTAGAGGATCACGTCCTTCCAACATAGCTTGTGCTAATTTAAGACTAATATAATGATTGAAGGGATCCTTTACATATATGCCTTCATCTAAATAGCGTTTTAAAAATTCATCATGATTTGACTTAACAATAACAATTTTTGACACAATTTTGGACCATTTGTCTAAATCATTTGCTAAAATTTTAAGTTCTTGTTCTAAATTTAATTCACCACGATGCGCACGGATTGCTCGTAAAACTAAATTATGCTGCTCATGATGATTAATTGACATACCATTAAAAGCATCATGAAGTATGAGACTTTTTGGCTTTAATTTACAAACAATTTCAGCCCATGCTTTCGCAGCCTGTGGATCAGTTTCACCTGAATGCCAATCGCCTAAAACAAATGCTTCAGGAATACATGTCGTGATTTGTCCATTTTTTTGATATTTAATTCCAAGATCAATAAAGGAACCATTTTTATCAGCTTGAATTTGTCGAAAATGATAAATTTCATTATCTACAACTTCAACGATTATAGCACCCATAATATGGTCATTATCAGCAATATATGCTGTTCGTTCGCTCATGTAGCGTTGGGTATTATAATGAGGACTCGTAATGGCACCCGTTGTCATAAGGGCGTGAGGAGATTTACTGTTTGCAACAGGAACCATTTTTAAACGTTGTTTCGGTGAAGCATAAATAAAGCTTCCATTTCGTTGACCAATTCTGCCAAGCGATGTAGTAGGATCAATATGTTTTGCACTTAATTTTATTGTGCTTAAATAAATGTTGCTATTTAATGCCATCTCCTCAACAACAATATGCTCATCTCTAAGGCGACGATCTACTCGACATCCTGCTGATGACGCGGGATCAGAAGCTAATAAAATTAAAAGTTCAGCATTCTGCCTTTTGCAATAATTTTTTAATGCATTATAAAAATTTTCATCAACTGAACATCCTACAACAGCTGTTGTAATAATAAAACGTTGTTGATTACCAATTACACTTCTCAGATCTTTAAGTTTTTTGGGGGTTAAAATATCTTCAACATTGACATCAGAAAAAACATTAGGAAATTTTAATCGCGCTTGTTTTTCTAACTCTGATAATGATCCGTAATAATGCTCGATTTGACGCTTTGTATATAAAAATGCTTTTAAATCCTGAATTGTAACGTGTCGTTTTAGTGTCTTCTGTAATTTAATATAGTCATGTAGTAATTGATCTTTCTTGTTTTTCACTAGTGGAGTTTGTATTTTTTTCATCAGCGGATCTCTTTTCTTTTAAACGACTTAATGTAAGACTAAAATGAAGTGTTTGTCCAGCAACACGGGGATTCACTTTATAATCGTCAGGAAAATGAACATTAATGTGATCTTTTCTCTCACCTGGTACCATATTAATAAGAGCGGAATTAAGATTCGGCATTAACTGTGGAAACATTAAATCAGTTATACCAATTGTTGTCATAAAATAGTTCGTACTCATTTCTTTCACAGCATTGCCCGATGTATCAGACGCTGAAAAAGATACAATCACTATGTCCCCTTCTTGAGCTGGACGTTCTACATCAATAAGATTCAATTGCTTATCAGTCTCCGCTTCGCAACGTGTCATATAATCAACGCGTTGACGTTCAATTGATTCTGCTAATTCATCTTCAAATAAAATTCCTTTTGTAGCTAAAAGTTTAATTAATCCCGTATATTCAAATTCAATCACGGGGACCACTACATCAATACGTGACTCAAGTTGCGCCAAACGTTTTTCTGATTCATTATTACGCTCCATAAGCATTTGACATGCATACAATAATTTTTGCATATCAGTATTATCTGATTCTTTTTGTTTTAAAACTTGTTTTTTTGTTAAATCCTTATTACGACGAAAACCTTTTAATTCTTCAGTCATGATTATGCTCCTTTTATTGTATATTTTGATGTTTGTCGTTCTTTAAGAACATTCCAGAATTTTATTCTAAATTGTGACCAGCTAAAGCATTGTGATATATTAGTATTAAAAAAACCCATTTTCCACATTATTATTAATAAACGATGATAGTTCATGGTGACAAAATTTTGAATAACTGCTTTTATTAAGGAAGTCAATGTAAGGGTTCTAAGTTCGATCGTTCGGTCACAAACAGAAATATCAGAAACAAAAAATGTTTGTGGCCAAGGTTGTAAAGGAACATACCGTCCCATGAATTTATTAAATATCGCTTGTTTGTATTTAAAACTTAATTGCACCATATTAAATTAACTCTAAGCAATCCGATGGAATGCGAAATTGAATCATTCCTTGCTTAACAATAGCATTTTCACCCTCTATCGTCATAATAATTACTTCTGAATCTGGTATGACACGGTCTTTAATATTAATTCCATCGATACTAGGTGGACCTTGAAAATCATAGGCAGATGCACTATCTAATAGAATTGCTTTACGACCCTTAACAGGGGGTAATGATTGCAGCATTAAATGTGTCGTAGATGCAGTGGTTGTTTTAATAATAGGCTCAATAGCAGAAGCAGTAGAGGCAGGCAGGGTTGCGATATATCCGCTAGTCGCTGTGGGTTTCGATGTTAAACGATCAGCTACAAGCTTTAGTTTTTCTATATCTTCCGCGGTTAAGCTGATAGTACAGGTAGGGTTAATGTCGCGCTCTACATTAGAAATAAATTGTGTCAAAAAATCTTTAATTGTTCGAGTAATTTCAGATATAGCTTCATTAGAAGATTTTCGTATTAAAGAAGGTTGGAATAAAATCTCTGCCGCTATCATCTTTTGTGATAACTCTATGAGCTCTGATTTATGCTGTAGTTTCTGAATTTCATCTTTAATTGACATTATCTATCTCCCTGATATCCACATTATACCGAAGACTTATTGATCTTGATGACGAATATAGTTGGGCGTTTTATAGATCATTTGACCAGCGTCATTAAATGTCCATCCATTAGGAATTTCAACCAAAGAACATCGACAATTAGGGTGCATTGATGTAATTGTAGGTTTATAATCAACGGCTTTTTTACCATAGTTACTGCCATTTGCTTGCAATTCCGATAATTTAAAGACTCTCGGCGTTAAGCCATTGGATAGTGTATACGCTTTACGACAATATACACAAGTTGCGGCATCATTGTTAATGCGCTTATACACATAGATCTCATCTGGTGATCGTCCTTTATTTCTGGATACGATAGCATCAGCTTCACCTAAATTCATGGCTGAGGTCAATTCTGTTGTTGCTACACGCTTCCAATCGCGAAATAAGTCACTTGTTTTTTCACGAAGATCTGAAGCAATTTGCATAATTGTTTGATTTTGTTCAATACCTTCGATTAATGGAGAGCGTACAGTATCAGTCAAAATTTTATTGCGATACTCTAAATTATTGTCATTAATGATTTGTTCAATACTAACTCGCGCCTTTTCTCTAATGTTTGTTAAAAAATTGCCTGCTGACAGACTGATATGCTCAATAGCGTACTGTTCTTTGTCCGTTATGGTCTGTGCAGTGTGTCGAAGCTGTTTATTAAACTGATTTAACGTCATGTCATCACGAAGACGAGGATCTAATGTATTGCGTGCACGACCTATATAGTAGCCATCTTTGATTTTCCCACCATCATCAGAAACGTCAATTAACCCAGCATCAATTAAGGCTTGGAGTTCCTGATCTGTGAGATTTTCACGACCAGCAATTTTAAAAATCAATGCATTGTAGTGATTTTTAATCAAATCTCTAATTTGTTGTATTTTTTCTTTGTTAATAATCACGTTTAAGTATTTCTAAAATATCTTTAATGAGTGTGGAATAAGAATCCTTAAAATCACGATCCATATCTTCCGCTAAAAGATTCATTAAAGAATCATCGAATCGCTTATCTAAAAATTCTTGATCTTTTTTTTCAATAAAGGATTTAATTAAAGATTCTTCAATTTCTTCTGGATTTTCATTTGATTCAGTAATGATTTTAACAATGGCCATTATTTTTTCCAATATTCAACTTTCATTAATTGTGGTTTTGTAAATTTCATATTCTTTACTAGCGATTTTGTAATAGAATCTATTGATTGATTATCTGTAGAGCCACTACTGTTCGCAGAATCAAATGACGATAATTCATCAATAGCAGGATCCGATTGTGCACCATCTGGTTGATCTATTGTTGTATTATTCATCAGCATTTGAATATAATTGCTATCACGTATAATATCGCCACCATCAATAGGATCTAAATCAAATTCTGCACGAACTTCATTTATTGTTTTATATGTAATGGTTTCTTTCTCTATACGATCTAATTCATTCTTTTTTGACTCAACATCGAGTCCGCAAAATATAAATTCATATTTTTCATAAAGTTGTGGATTATAACGATGTAATAATTTTTCATTCATTATACATTCAAAAAATTTCAATAGAGGCCATAAACCACGAATTCGTGAGTCAGTCAACACGCTATCATGTTTGGCTCCTGAATCACTTAGAGATGGACCCTGAGATTTAGTTATATCAAAATTAATTTCTTGCGGTGCTATTGAATAAAGAGCGCAGATTAATTTAATAAGATATTCAGTCCATGCAGACCATTCCATATCTCTATTTGTAGCTTGTAATGGTATCCAATTAATTTTTTCACCACCAGCTAAAATTGGTGTACGCCAAGAGTTTTGAGTTCCTGAAAGTTGTTCACGCCATTGACGTCGAAATGCTTCTAAATGATGTGAAGGAATATCGCCTTGAATATGTAAAATTCCACGGCTCGCAAATCCTTGAATAAAAAATAACCTATTATGAGCTTCAGCGAATAAATGGTAACTCACAATATTCGCTAATAATTCTAAAGGACCAACAGAATAGCCATTAGCTTCTAAATCAGTAACAGGATTTAACATAGCTAAGATCATTTCATCATCAAAAAATCCTCTAATTATTTGACCTTGATGAATTTGTACTAATTTATAATTCTCATCTTTTTTCGCATCATTTTTAAGAATCTCTTCTTCATGCTGACGATCCTTTTCATCATAAAATTGATTACTTGAAGAACTACCCGCAATAATATCTTTTTGTTTAGCTAAATTTTTTGATGCCCAACGTAAAGATCCTGATGCAGCAGGAACAAAATATGCTAGAGTGCCGTCTTTTGCTGCAATAGTTTCAATCCCAACTTGATCATAGATTAATACATCACGTGTCAACATGCCTAAAAAATCCATAAAAAACATTTTTGTATTATCAGGACGACCTTCATGATTTCCAGTTGATAAAATCCAATTTTCAAGATCCTTCATGGTTTCTTTTTCTTCATCAGTAGGGGTCGCATCTTTATCACGCAACACAATTTTAAATCCAACATCATATTTTGTCGGCTGTAGTCGAGCAAAAGATTTAATTTGATTAACACGAGTCATTATAATGGCTGATACAATAGAATCGCGCATTGCCATCTGACGTAATATATCAAATGTAACAGACGAAGCACGCTCTTTATATCCAGCTTCGTTGTCCTCATGTTTCTCTAATCCAGATATTGATTTACGTTCAATCACGTACTCCTCTTTAGTATCGAGAGTTTTACGTGCTTTTGCAATATAACTTTGTAAACTAAGATCTAATGCTTTTTTAATATTTTCAAATATTGCCATAATTATATACCTGCAAAAAGACGAACATTCGCTATGGATGCACCGGGAACATTAATCACTAAACTTGTTACTGCACCACGCTTAAATAATACACCATCAGAAAGTGTGGGTGTAGAAGGAGATACTTCATTTTTATCTGTAACATCACCATTGAATCGTACATAAATCAATTGATCTGTTTCAATATAAAGCCAATTAATTGAAGCAGCTGGTAAAGATAATGTTGTAACTGTAGTAGCTGGTAATTGCAATATCTGTGATTGCATACTTGATAACGACGATACTCCAATTGTCTTTGTATAATCAAAATCACGCTGTTGAGGATCGTTTGATGCTTTAACATCAGAATAAACTAACGCATCAATTGTAAATTCAGCTTTAGCCATAAAATCTCCTTTTATCTCGCTATATTATACCACTAATAATTCTAAAAACTCCATGAAAAACCAGATGAACCACCGCCATTTGGATCTTTTGGATCATCTTTAGGTAATAACTTATTATCGTCAGTTGTTTGAAAATCTTCTCTATTATCAATAAATGATGCACCTACATGTTGTGCTAATTCAACTGCAATAGGTGCTCGTGTTGGACTATTGGCATTAAATTCATTAAGTGTGGAGTTCAATTGTCCTCTAAAATTTAAATCCCATGTAATTCCACCAAAAATTGTATGAATTACGTATCGTGCTTGATCTAATGAGTGATCATTGCGTTTGAAAACTTCAGGCAGAGCAGTTTGTGTACGTTGATCAATTTTATTACGATAATTCGGTACTTCCTCACGAAATACTGAACAGACAGGTGCAACAAAAAACATTGTTTCACGACTTCCTGGTAATCTCAAAAGTTTGCGAACTGTTGATATACCTTCACCTACACTTTTATCAACCTTTTCATGTGTACCCCATCCTGTAGCCTTACGAATTTCTTTTTTACCTCCTGGTGATTCAGGATCTGCTATAACAATATCAACTGGAAGATGTCCCCAATTTTTCTTTAATTCCGCAGCTACTTCAGAATCTGTATATCCTTGATATGATAACTCATCAACAAAATAAACACGTCCAGATCCGTCAATAAAATACAATCCACAGACAGCCAATATGCTAAATCCAAAATCTACACCTACTACACAGCGACATCCAGCCTTAATAAATGCATCAACTAATTCTTTTAATTCAATATCCCAACGTTTAGGACGACCAGATGAATCAGGTATCGTATCAGGATGAGGAGATCCATGAAAAATCTGCCACATCTGAGCGTATATCTTAACATGTATCGTCTCATCCCACATGCCATAGATCAATCCTGTGGTCGATGGTTTTCGATTTAAGCGTTGACTTTTAAAGAAGTCTGGATTATCAGTTTTGAAAAAACTCTTTGCAATTTCAATTGGTTGAAGATGAGGATTACCAGCATCTTGATTTGGCAAACGACCTTGACAAAATGAAAAAATCCCACACTTAAGGCAATTCTCATATCCGTTCATTTTTGCATATTTATCTTGATCAGATAATGATAAATGAGCATATTCATCAGATGAAATTGCAATTAAATCTTCTTCATTTACATAAATATTTTCATTAGCATTACCATGACGTTCAGAAGTGCATTGTTCTGTTGTTTCTAAAATTCCCCATTTGTATATTTTAAGCGGAAAATCAACATCTTTCGCCGACTTATCAATCATGTTTTGAATATTTCCAATGGCAAATTTACGAGATGAAATAGCAATATTTAAAGGCATACGACCTTGTTGTGCACTCAGCATACCTTTAGATTCATCAAAAATTATTTTTGGTGTAAGATCGACCTCATCCTGAACCAAAGATCCATGAAATGAGTTTACACTATCCATCGTAGCAGTACCGATTTTTAATTGTTTATTAAAACGTGAAATTGTTTCACGCATAGTTGGATCGCTGCTTGTAATACCATTCATAATTGGTTTAGTTAAAATATTCTTAAAATACTGATATGTTACATATGACTGCTCTTTAATAGATGCCATATGAAACCAATCACGAAATTGATCATGTGTCAACAATAATGCTTCAATAACTGCACAACATAGACTTTTTTGTGAACCGCGTGCCGCCATTCCTAGAAAATTAAAAACTGGCGCAGGATTAAAGCCCATTGCTGTTGAATAAATATCCCAAACAAAATCTAATGGTGAGGAATTATCAGTATCAATAGGTTTTTTTGCTAAAAAGACATTATAAAAATGTCGTAAATAGTAATCAAGCTCTTCTCGTGTTTTAGGAGCACGATCACGAAGTTTTAATACACTTTGAAGGATTTTAGTTTTAGATTGAGAATCAACCATTATGGATCTTTATCCTCATTATTATCAACTAATTGACTTAGTTTTAATAAATCATCATCGTCTTTTTTTGCTTCACTAAATTCTGCATCAATGACACCAGATGCTTTGCGTACTAAATCTTGAGTTGATGCTTCAGACAATAACTGTAGCATTTGCCGTGCAACTCCATCAGGAAGGGGTGTTGACAATAATTGATCAGCACGCTTAATACTAATAGCATTCTTTTCAACGCCTCCCGATACTACGAAGTCATGGAGTTTGTATAAAATGTCAATATCCTTCATCGAAGAAGGCACCCAATCTGGATGTTTAGATGGATTTTTAAGGTAGTCTTGGTAGCCACGCTGCACAATATCAGAGGTGAGTGACATAATTACATGTAATGTTTTAATCTTTTCAGAAGTAAATAATTCAATTTCTTCATCAATTCCTTCTCGTACTTTGCTTAGAATTTTTTCACGACGTTCTTTCCATGCATATTGCAACATACTACGATATAATGAAGACATGGAAAATTCTTCGGCAGTACCTTCATATAGACCTACGAGTTCTTCTAAACTCTTACCCATCATCCAAAGTTTAAAAAGAATTTCGTTAAGCCGGGCATCGATCGCCATCTGATGTCTGCTCAATCGACGTTTCTTTGGCAAGTTGCTGTCGGACATAATATTGAAATTTTATCCTTATCGTATAATTTGGAATATATTCAGAATATAGCGCCTTTAGTTGATTTACAATTTTTTGCTTATTCGCAAACTTAAGGTTAAACCATCCTAAATACAATGTTGCATCAATGTTTTTATTGTTTGAATCGATAGTAAAGTGTACATTTTTAATTTTTGTACATGCACACATCGTTACGAGGACTAAGTTATTCTTTTGAAAATCACTTAAGATACCGAATGATCTTAAGAACTCATCACTATACATTGCATTGCTTAAATTTATAGGATCAGTCATTCGCTGTTCCTTTCAGATAGGCCAAGCCCAAAAGAACGGCGTCAGCCTTGTCGTTATCTTTCATTTTATAATTCAATTGATAAAGATCATTAACTAACCGTACGGCTAAATGTTTTTTATTAATTTTTCCGCGTCCACCATCTTTTTTTAAATTGGCATTGTGTTTTTTATCTTCTTTCGACATCTTAAGACCTACAAGTGATCGCCATTGTGAAGAATCAAGATATATAGGATATTTTTGTAACTGTTGAAGAATCATAATAATAACTTGAAAGTGCAACCATTCAAGAAGTTTTTGTGTATAACGAGATCGACCTTTATTAGTTTGCTCAATTACAACTTCATCTATATTATACAAGATAATAAGTTTTTGAATTGTGAAACTTAAGGTATAGGCCGCGAAAATCATAGCAGCTGTTGAATCAATGCTAAAATTTTTATAATCAATATCAGAATCTTTACAGTTAATAATACCAGTATGCTTTAAATTACCATCTTCAAAAAATGCCCAACCTGTATTAGTACTAATATCAAGAGCCAATAGTTTCATTTAATCACACTAATTCCATCTTGTTTTTCAATTCGTATTACATTATCAAAAGCAGTCACAAAATCACTCGCATGATCAATTACTAAAATACAATCACGTTTAGTAGATAATTCTTGCAATAAAGTCATGCATTTAACTTTACCTTCAGTATCTAGGCCATCAAATACTTCATCAAAAAAAGCTATATTAAAAGATTTGTTCGATCGACTAGCAATAATATCAGCGAGCGCTAAATTAATGGCAAAGATTAATCTACGCTCTTCACCACCTGAAAAATTACCTAATGCTACTTCAATATTGTCTTTAAGGAATTGTGTTGTAAATGTTTGCTTTACATCACCTTTTGCCGTTGTAGATTCAGATAAGAATCTTAGTCTAACATTTTGATCGAAAAGCTTAGTTAAATAATTATTGACTCTTGTATTTAGTTCATTCACAACTGTATCAAAGACATATGACTTTATTCCTTTATTGCTAAAAACTGCTTGCAAAAAAGTCAGATTAGTAATGGCTATAGTTTGATCTGATATAGTTTGTTGATCAAGAAGAAATTTTTGATTCTTTTCAATCAACTGCACTTCATTCTTTTGCATCATTGATTGATATGGATTTGTTTCTGCTTGTAGAGTGATGATAGCATTTTCTAATACTGGAATTCTAGATTGTACATTATTAATAGTAGTTGCTGTTGCTTTAATATCGTATTGGCAAGCTTGTAAAGATGTACGTAATTCTTGTTCATGGCTGTTTAATTGTGATCGTTGCGCAGTTAATTCTGCTCGATTAGGCAAAGTCCTTAAGTCGTCGTGATCAATATTTAATGCTTCATTAATTACTATAATATTCTTTTCAATATCAGATCTTTGATTCTTTAAAAGTTCAAAATCAACATTTTGACGACATGTCGGACAGATAGGTGTCGTTACTTCTAATGAGCTAAGATTTGATGATTCATAACGTAGTTTGGTCTTTAATTCCGTTATATCAGTTTCAATACGACGATATTCATCTTCAAAAATATCTAATGCTTCAATTTTCTTTGGTTTTTCAGATGTTAAAAAAGTATTTAGACGCGTCTCTATAGATTGAATTAATGATGTAGATTCATTTTGTTTTTGTGTTAATGTCGCAATATTCGTACGAATATTATTAATTTCAAGATTTAGATTCTGTATTTTTTGTTTTTGTTCTTCGTTATAATATTTACTTTGTGTTTTAAGATCAATATTCTGTGCATTAAGTGAATCAATAATACTTTTATCAGCAGCATTTTGTGATTTTAATATCATAAATGATGCTTCAACATCTTTTAACTTACGATGCGCTAAATCTTCAGCCTTATCAAAAATTTTTAAATTTAATAAATCCGTTAAGATTTGTTTTTTCTGCTCATCATTAGCAACTAAAAAATTAGTAGATTGCTGTGCAAAATAGATACTGTTGATAAATGTTGAATAAGTAAGGCCCAATGTATTTTCTATAAGCTTTTGTGTCTTACGAACATCAACATCATGTGTAGCTATATCATTAACAAAGAATTTCAATATATTAGGAGAACGACCACGAATAATTTTATAGATGTGATTATTATCTTCAATTAAAAGCTCAACAGTACAATCGTGAGGAGCTTTTTTATTAATCACATCATCAAGTTTTATTGACTTCGGTAGATCGCCAAATAATGCAAAACAGACGCTATTGAGTAATGCAGATTTACCACTACCATTGCTGCCTTGTTCATCGGTATTATGCCCCTCGATAAGACAGAGTCCTCGATCAAAAGTAAACTCTAATGATAAATAGGACCAAAAATTTTGAGCTTTAATGCTAATGATCTTCATTTTAAATGTACTCCTATTTAATAAAAAAACTCTTCCTTAATTAACGTCCTATATTTAAACGATTTTTGTAAAATCTAGACCTGTATTATTTAAAACAAATGATGGGATTCCATGTGTTATTTTTGTCATTTTACATACATGCTTTATAACAGATTCAAGTGTTTTGATTCTTCTTTCAAGAGTCTTTATTTTCTTTTGATGCCAAGTTAATTTTTTCTTTTTATTTAATACTAGAGATTTCATTTTTCATCCCACACAGTTCTTTTTTTACCATCTTTTAATAATGTAGTACGATTAACATCGGTAATACCATGTTTTTCAATATATTCACCAACATTCTGCTTCATATCATCGCGTGAACGCTTTTTAAGAATGGATTGAATATTACGACGCACTTGTTTCCCATGATATTGACTACCTGTTTCCATCACTGTTGGTTCTGATATTGAAGTAATAATACGAGACATTATGCCATTCGAACACAATGTATTTGTACATGTCAATGCTAACTCATCACGCTCTTTCATAGAAAGTTTGATAACCTCAATACGACTGCATATAGGGCATTTAAATTTATATAGAGGCATCTTTTAAGAAAGCTAGTCCATCCTCAAGAAGATCAGACTTACCTTTAATTTCCAAATATTGTGATAATAATTGTTCTAAAGAGGATCCTTCTTTTAACCTAACGTTCCGCGTATTATCAATGATGTCATATTTTACTCTTAAGGTGATATTTGTAGTTGATAATTTAGATAAAATAAAATCAGAATTATAGGTAGCAATCTCGTCAGATGTACAATGAATGATCGTTTCTACTAAATCACCATCTTTAATAGCATTCAGATATGGCTCAGAATCAGCATTGAAGGCGCTATTAATAGATGACCAATGAATCGAATAATGTTGTGGCAAAAATTTACCTGTATCCACGAGAGTCAAATTAGATGTATTGACATCGAAGACGCCAATGTGCTTAAAATGATTTGTTTCACCAAATGAATGACTAAAGGGTGTACCTAAATAAATAACATTAGCATCGGCTTGTGGTTTATGATAATGGCCTACAATGAATTTTAATGTCTTAGGTAAGTCATTGGTAGTAATGCCAGTTTTATCTAAAAAACCACTACCTAAATCAAAACCGGCTAAGCCTTGATGACAGAATACAGTCTGAATATTGTTGCAATCCTTAATAGTTTCAATATCTTTTAAGAATAATTCATTAGTAGGACGAAATGGAACAAACGCGCAACTAAGATCGTTATGACAAAATAATTCATTATAGATAAAGACATTATTAATAAGATTTAATGGTGTTAAAGAATTTTGATGACATTGCAAATTTTCATAATCATGATTACCAACTATAATATGTGTATAGACTTTTGATCTTCTCGATATATCAGATAAATGCTCAATTAAGAAATTTTGTGCTTCAGAACGAATAATCGCTTTTGTATCATATATATCACCCAAAAAGATCAAATCGGTAATATCATACTCAACAATCCATTTTGCTATTAATTCAAAAAGAATTTGAGCAATATTTAAATTAGCAACTTTTAAATGCAAGTCACCGATTATCAATAATTTTTTCTTCTCCATCAGAGGTCTCCATGATGATTTTAATCATCTTTGTTTGAAGGTCGAGATCATTAGCGATACAGGTGGTCATGGCTTCTTCGCCAACACCAAGTTTTTGTTCACCAAAAAAGTATGTATTGCCTTCTTTATTTAATATTCCTAATGATTTACCCAAGACTGCAATTTCATTTGCTTGATTAATAATTCCTTTATTATAGTGTAGATCGAATTCTGCTATTCTAGGAGGACCAAAACGATTCTTTTTCGTCTTAACACGGACACGATGACCTATTTGACTATTAGAATCGTTCATGTTTTTAAAATTTTCATCGACAATTCGTGATGCTTTAGATTGAATAGCTTCAAATAATAGCTCGACATCTAAGTTATGACCAAAAGCTTTACCACCTGTACGTCTGTATTTTTCACCAGTATATGCAGCACTTGGATCAAGATTATCCCTTACTTGACTAATAAAGATCCATGGAATTCCCATAAAGCCATCAGATAAACGTGGTTTACATGGAGAACTAATAAGTCGTAAAGCTTTCGGCAAATAAGCAGATAAATCACCCATTAAAAAATTTTCTGTTGACTTGGCTTGAGCTTCTTTAGGGGGTACAATTGTTTGTAAACTATCAACAACACAACCTGCAACCTTTAATCCATCTTGAACTAATCCTAAAACATTATTAACAAAATAATCAAATATCTCTGCACCTGTAGGTGGATCAGATCTACGAACAATTAATCGTTTTGCATCCTCTTCATTTGGTAAAAAAATACTCTTAAAATGTGGACTAAAACTATGTTCACAATCAAACCAAAATGCCACTGACTCTTTATCTTTTTTAAGCATTTCAGCAATACAATGCATTGCCATAAAACTCTTACCACTCTGTTCAGGTCCAAGAAAACAATAAAAACCACCTGAACGTATTCCACCATTAAGTGCCCAATTTAAAGCATGAGATCCAATTGCGACAGGTTCTGGATATTTAATATCTTCAGCAGGAGCATTTGAAGGATCATTGTAAAGCTTATCTAATAATTTACTCATAGCTTTTTTATCAGTTGTCATTATGAAACACCTCGTTCAGCTGTACGCATATCAATCTGTTTTTTGATCCACATGTGCTTTTGCAAAAAAGAATCGCGTTTGTGATCAAGCCATTCGACAAACGCTTGCCAACCGTCACGAAGATTTTTACTTTTTACAAAATCAGCATTTTGATCAATCCATTTTTCTCTACTTGAATGACTGTCTTTCATACCTGCGACTTCTAAAGCATCACCAGCCTCTTTAAAATAAAGATCTGCTGATTGCTTGTCATATTGAACATGCGCAAATTTTGCAAATCTTTTTGCAATATATGCATAGTCTGCTGCAAGATCCATTGCACGAATTGTTTCTAATCCTAACATCTCAAAGTCTTGATCTTTAAGATGTTGAATTTCATTAAATTTTGATTCATAATGAAGCATTCTTGTAATATCAACAAAATCTGGTGACATTACAAAAAACAACTCATTTAATTTAGGCAACATACTAACAGTTAATTCAAGATTTTGAATTTCGCTCATATTAACCTCCGGCTAAAATACGACGTGCTTCTTCAAGTGATGGTTTTCTATTGATTTGTATAGCTGATACATTAGGTGACGATACAGGAGATAAAGTAGCAGTTGGCTGCACTGTAACAGCAGTTACTTGATTTACAATATTTGTAGCTTGTGGTTCCACGATTGTTTGCGTGCTAACATTTTTTGATGTATCAGCTGACGTTTGATGTACTTTTTTTGTTTTAATACCCTTAGGATCTAAATTTCCTGATAATACTTGTAGAAGCTCATCATTTGTATAAATTTCATAAATCTTATCAAGTTTAGGCAAATTAGAATGATTAGCAGCTACAACATCAGGTAAATCAATTCTCGAACGTTCAGCACGAGCTTTATAATCTGTTGTATTCCATGATCCTTGATCAGTACGTTCAATCTTAATCATAACACCACCTTTGTATGCTGTAGGATCAAAACCAGCACTCATATCTTCTTTAAGTTCAAAAAGAATTTCTTTATGAGCTTTAGGACCAACGCCGAGAACTTGAACTTCATTATCTATTCCACACACATTATAAAAATGACGATGAGATGCTTTAAGACGCTTACCTAACTTTTCCTCTTCTTCCTTATCAGAATGAAGTAATTGTGCTACGCGATCACATAAAACACATCGGCCATTTTCAAATCTTTTTGCACATTGGAATACATGAACATTGCTACTCTCATCATCTACAAAGTGAAGCCAAGCATCATGAAATGGTAAATCACCATCATTCCAAGGAGGCAAAATATGGGCATATGTTACGCCTTTTTTTAATTTCATCCATTTAATATTATTTGAGGAAGATGAAGTGCTTCCGCTTGATTTGTCAAATGCATCTTGTAAAGCTTTAAGATTTAAAGCCATATTGTTCTCCTTATGGTAGTTAGCCTTAATCGGCGTATTATAGTGAATAAAAGTATATTATAAATCACGTGGTACTGGACCTATAATGTCGTTCTTATTTTGATAAATAAAACTAATATTTGGATTTTTTGAAGATCCATTAATTTCGGCAGTATTTTGTAAATTGTCTTTTACAACAATAGACGGACATGTCATTTTTTTCCAATCATTCGCGGTCAATTGTGGTATTCTATGTTTAACATCATCTTGTATTTGTTGAAAAACAATACTTGCATTCTTAATTAAATCATCAATTGAACTATTGTTTTGAATTGTTGCAAATGGTTTAATTTGTTTCCATTCATTTTCGCTAATATGTTGACTATATGAATCATCTTCAATTGAGCGACCATTAATTAGAATAGGATAAAAAAGTGGGAATACTTCACGGGCATATTTTTCTTCATGGAGGAAACGAAGATCTGTGATAAACCATACCCCTGAATAACCGCGAATTTTATCATATGCAATATGGCAATGAAATGATTTAAAAATTGATTGAATCATATCTGTTCCAATAAACTGCAATATGGCACGTGGAGTCATAAATGAACGATCACAATATTTTTGAATTCCAACTTTATGTAATTTAAGATTATGCTGTTTTTTAATTTCATCAGACAGTGCGCGATCCATCATATCTAAAATTCCGCGTATATGATGGCCTTTTAAAACAAAAGGACGAGGTAAAACGTTATCTTTATAGGTATTAAATAAATCTAAAGGTAGTTTTAATATTTTACTACATATCTCTTTAAGAAAAGTGGCGCTGGCAACTTTTCCTACAGCATTCATTGTTTTAATGCTCAACTCTGCGAGCGTATCTTTACCAGCTCCTTTAGAACCCATTAGAGCAATAACAACTTGAGTTTGAACTTTATCAGACATAAAATACCTCTTATAGAAAATCAATAGTATTATACAAAAACAAACTATTTATAGGGTGCAGAAAAAGATCTTTTTTTAGTGCACATTATAGCGATACAATCTTGTCAACGACGAGGCTTAATGAATTATTCCAAATATTAATCGTACCCCAAACCTGTACAATAGACGACGAACTGATGAGCGACTGATGTTGTTGCAACTTTTCAGGCCATACGACAAGCCTAACTTTTTGACCGCCATTGTTGAGGTTTACAAAAGCCATCTTATCGCCTTTTTTCGTTGTAACACTGTGAAAGTCAGTAAGTTTTCCAACTGATGATAATTTACATCCTGATCCATACTTAGGGAGTTCTGCAACTTTTATTGGTGATCCAACGATGGTTTTTTGAAAAATGTCGATATAATTCATGTCCTGAACAGGTAGTGCAGCGCAGCGAAATTCTATTAATTCTGGAAGTGAGAGGTTCTTATACTTATCTGGTAATGTCTTAGCTTTTGCTAAAGTATAGAGTTTATTGATTAATTGCATTGGATCATCTAATTCTACTTCTTTAAAGCAATCGGCAAAAATAAGAGCTTCAATAACGTCTTTACGCACAATTCGTTTATTAATTCGATCATAAAAATCCTTAAATGATGCAAAAGGCTGTTTACTAGCTACCTCAGACACGGAGCGCTCTCCCATGCCATTAATAAAACTTAATGACATAATGATTTTTTTATCTTGAATATAAAAATCTTCTTTACTGCTATTAATGCCTGGTAACTGTAAAATATCTTTAATTAATGGATATAGTTCTTTACGATCATCTTTTGATCCATTAGAAAATACTGCACAATACCATTCCAAGGTGTAATGCTGTCGCAAGTATTGACAAATGTATCCCAACATAGCATACGCTAATGCATGTGACTTATTGAATCCATATCCTGCAAAAGACTCAATCAACGACCATAGTTCATTTGCTTTTTCGATACTAATATCGTCATAATGAGACGATGCATGGGCTGTGAACCTATCTTTAAAAGATGACAATAACACTTTGTCCTTATCGCCCATGGATCGTCGGACCTCATCTGCTTCCGCAGGAGAAAATCCACCTAAAATTTGTACGGCTGCCATAACCTGCTCTTGATAAACAATGATTCCATACGTATCGCGTAAAATATCTTTTAGCGAAGGATGTGGATAAGATATTAATTCTTCAGAATTTTTTCTCTTCACAAAATGCCGATCCATTCCAACATTCATAGGTCCTGGTCGCCCTAAGGAAGTGATCGCTGCTAAATCATCAAGCCCTGTTATATTATTTAAATCGGTTAAAATTTTTCGTGCAACAGTTGTATGATATTGAAATATCGTATCTGTATCAGCTTTAGAAAAGGCATCAAGTGTTTTTTTATCATCTAATGGTATTGTATATGGATCTATTTCAATATTATGAAGCGTTTTAATAATTTGAATGCACTTTGCAATATCGCCTAATGTATTTAAGCCTAAAAAATCATATTTAATAGCTCCTACTTTTTTCACCCAATCTGCACTATATTGCGTCGCCCATTCATCATTATCGCTAAAAAGTGGCATTACATCAGAAAGTGGCTTAGATGAAACAACTACGCCACATGGATGTCGACCACGTTGACGAGATTGACCTAAAAGAAGTATTGTCGATTCATATACGTCGCGATTTTTTACCATAAAATCATATAGAACCGCACTCTTATCATCAGCCAAAACCTCGGAAAAAAATTCTAATTCATTCGATCCTTGTGGACTTCCAGGAATTAAACTTGTCAATGCATTTTTTTCTGGAAATGACATATCAGGTCGAAGTGCACCTAAAACATCTTTGAGAGCTTGTTTAGTTTTTAGTGTTTGAAATGTACCTAAAATAGCAACTTTATCCTTACCATATTTTTCCATAACATACTTCTTAACGGGATCTGAATTACTAAAATCTAGATCAACATCTGGAAACGTGCCATTGATAATACGCGCTTTATTAATAAAGCGGTCAAATGAAAGGCTATAAGTGATGGGATTTAAATGAGTTATCTTAAGTCCATAACTTAATAATGATCCTGATGCTGAACCACGACCAGGACCGACAGAGATGTTATTCGTTCCACACCAGCGAATCACATCTTCAAGTAATAAAAAATATGATATAAAATTAACTTTGCCATTATGAAATAGCGTGTCCATTTCATATTTTAATCTTTCAACATGAGCATGGTTTTGAAAATCAATACGTCCATTGTCAATTAAAATTTTTAATAGAAGACCCTGATCATCGTCGCCTTCTTGATACAGTGGATGCTGACTAAGATCGATCGCAGGTAGTAGCGGTTCAAATTTAGGCATATCGAATTGTGATTTTTGCATAATCTCAATAGTGTTTGCCATCATATCAGGTAAATCGTCTAATAAATATGCATGATGAGCCTCAATTTTATCATGTAATTGTGTAGGGGTAAAAAGATGATGGCTTTGATCAAAATCCCAACCTTTGCCGCTTCTTGAATGCAATTTAATATCCTGTAACACTTTCATGCTCTCATCAATAATATGCGCATCGGGTGTAATGATTTTCTTAATATTATATCGTTGCGAATAATCAAGCAAAAACATATTAACTAATTGTTGCTTATTAACTTTTGTTGGATCATCCTTATCTATAACAATAGATGGCTGAAGCTCAAGATAATAGTCGTCCTTAAATTGCTTAAGAAATTCTTTGACATACTCTTCAGCGAGAGGTTCATTGCCTTTAAGCAGCTCATCGCAAATTGGACCCGCTAAGCATCCAGAACCAATAATTAACCCCTCTTTATGGGCAAATAATTCATCGATAGTTACACGAGGTTTATAATAAAAATGATCTGGCTTAAATGAAAGCGTTGATAAACGACATAAATTCTTATATCCTTCAAAATTCTTAACCAATACCGTCAAATGATAGTATCCTTTTTTAGGTTTTAATCCATCATATAATTGATCCGTAAGATAAATCTCACATCCCATTGTGATGGGAAATTGATGTTTTTTGCCTAATGTATATAATTCAAGCAATGAACTTGAATCGCCGTGATCTGTTAATGCTAATCCAGCAAGACCTTTACGTTTTGCAGCTAAAACCCATTGTTCAACGGTTCCTACACCATCTAAAGAAAAATGCGAATGCGAATGTAAGCTAGCATAGGTCATAAATAAGAACATGATAATGAGCTAGTAAGTGCTCGATGGGTGACATTGTATTGAATAGATGATGTAATATAATTATTAGCTTCATCTATAGAACAGTCGCCTAAGTCTTTATCTAGCGGCAAGTCGACAATCTTTACGTCGTATAAAAGAGATAATTGTGCAGCTAATGCTAAGCATTCTTTGCGTGCATCAGGATCAAGACCTAAGATAACAGTTTGTAAATTTTCATTTGACATTAATAATGATAATTGAATATCGCTTATTTGTTTTCCAAATAATGCTACAGCATTGTGTTGATAAGCTTTATGACAATCAATCGGTCCTTCCACAAGAGTTATAGTCGACTCATCTTTAACTGTACAAAAATTATACAGAAATAATGATTTTTTAAGACCATCAGGTTTTGTTAATATTTTTATTTGAGATTCACCTGTTATATCACGACCTTGCCATCCAATAAAACGACCTAAATGATCTTTGATTGGAAATATCACTCGTTTCGCATAATCGTGATAATAAAGATCAAATAAATCTACAAGCTCTTGGGTGTATCCACGAACATTCTTAAGATAATTTGAAACATCTGATCCATCTTTAAGATCAATTCTTGTAAAATAAAAAGGTATAGAAATAGTATCGTTTTGAAATGCTAATTCATCTAATGTAGATATTTTGTTGCTTAAAGCTAAGGGTGCTAAGGTAGTATTTTGAGTAAAGATAGTTTGATTTTTGATTATTTCGAATGCTTGATATTTTGAGATATTATCTAATAAGCTAATAAAATGTGCTAAGTTACCATGATAATCACATACAAAACAGCGGAAATATTTATCTTGTCTATTAATAATAAATTTTCTCGAACGTCTACAATCAGGGTTAATGCAATACTCAAGCATTAAATAACGTGATTTATCAATAAAGTTAATATTATGTGATGTTAAATATTCATCAATGGGAAACAGATGAATTAAGTTGGTTAGATCCTGTATAGTCATTTTCGTCGTTGCTTGTAATCTCTTGATTTTCACCTACTGTCAAAGGATATATACCGATTCTTCGATCGTATAAAACAATACGTTTTAAATCTGTAACACAATCTACAGCAACATTCGTAGCACCATCTCGTTGTTTCGCCAATAGAATTTTCATTCTATTATTTTGTTCATCTTCTTTTGATTTTGTTAAGGTAATGACGCATTCAGAACATCGAATAATATCAAAACATTCTGATACATCAGTAATGCTAAATAGTTTACGCCCCTTAGCAGTATCAATTTGGGCAGCTCTATTTCCTTGCGCTGCAGATACAACGGCAACTTCCAACTCTTCTGCTAACGCAACAAGACCACGATAGATTAAAGCTTGATTATGACGTAATTCTTTTGCAGCATTTTTGGTACACAATAATTGTCCATAATCACATACAATCATATCAAAATCAAAGTCAGCTTTCTTCTGTTTACAATATGCTATAAAATCTTCAATTGTCACATCAAATCCATGCCAAGGTTTTAAAACTAAGTTTTTACCAAACAATGCTTTAGCAGCAATTAAGCGTTGTTGTTCAGTAGAATCTAGAGCACTTTGTCCATTATAAAACTTCATATATGGAATACCAGTAAAACGACTTAAAAAACGTAAACTTGTTTGTTCATCTTGACCTTCATGATATATGTATAGCACTTTCTTATCATTGATCATCGCATTATATGTCAAATTAATTAACATTAATGATTTTCCAACATTAGTTCCACCTAAGATCGTTGTAAGAGTTTGACGTGGCAATCCACCGAGCATAGCAGAATCAAATTCTGGAATTCCTATTGGTATACGTCGATCTTGACTATTTGATACTGCATCAATAAGCGTCTCAATTGAACTAAAATCGATAACTTTATCTGCTATAAAATCTATTTGTTTAATCTCATTAATTGCATTAAGTGTTATATCATAAGCATTTTCTCTTTGATTTTCATTAAATAAAGATGCAACTTTTGTATGAAGTTTAATAAACATCCGACTTCTTAACCATCCTGTCAATTCTTTACGTAAATATTCTTCATCACGATAATGACTTGCTTCAATTTTTTCTAATACTCGTTCATATACAAATCGCTTATCTTGAGAAAATTTTAAAAGCTCATTCTTAAGAGTTATTATTTCAATGGGGCGACCAAATTGTTCATAATGCTGCAATATCGTATCGAAAAACCAACCTAAAATAGAATCTTCGAAATAATCTTTTTTTAAATATAATGAACATTTAGCAAGAAGATGTTCGCTTATAGTCATCATTTTAAGTATATGATACTGTATTTCTTGATCAAATGGAAGATATTTTTGCTTTTCTTCTGGCGTCATAAATGTCCTCTATGTTTTTTTCTACAGCTCACATACACCGTTGGGGCACGCAATTTTCTTACTAGCATCTTCTAAAGAGAGAGATTTTAATGGAGCAGCTCCACGTGATCCATCAACATATATTGTTATACCTTTTAAAAAAGGCAAGTAATCAAGTAATAAATCATAAAGTTCAGTTTTATCATATCCAACAGGGATATTAATAGTTTTTGAAATTGATTGATCAACATGTTTTTGACATCGTTTTTGAATTTCAAGATGATCCTTAACTGATAAATCATAAGTACTCTCAAAATGAGATGTATCTCGTTTAGAATCAACAAATTTTTTAAAAAGATCATGATGCACAATAGTTGTTTTTATTTCATCACCATCATAATAACGACGTTCATAAGCATAAGCAAAAATAGGTTCAATTCCACTCGTTACATTACAAACAATTGACGTAGTTCCTGTAGGTGCTATAGTTAATAAAGCACAGTTGCGAATTCCATTATGTTTAATTCTTGATTTAGCTATTTTTGATAACGATTGATAAAATCCACTTTTACAATATCCATCGTATTCATAAGCTGGAAATGAACCTTTTTCAGCAGCTAAAAAACAACTTGCTTCGTAAGCACTAAATTTAATAAACGCGCATAACTTGTCGACAAAATCTAAGCCTTCTTTAGAAGAATATTTTAATCCCATTAACAATAACGTATCATGAAGACCCATAATACCTAAACCAATACGGCGAAATTTTTGAGCTGCAGCTTTCGCTTCGGGAATAGGATAAACATTAGCATCAAGAACATTATCTAAAAATCGAACTGCAACAGTAACAGTCTCTGCTAATTGATCCCAATTAAACTTATCATTTTCAATAAAACGTGGTAAGACAATAGATCCTAAACAACAACTTTCAGATGCAGACATAATTATTTCACCGCATGGATTGCTAGAAGACAACGGTGCGATATATCCAATATTGCTCATTTTTTCAGCTAAATCAAGATTTAAAATACCGGGTTCAGCTGAAGAGTAAGCATTATCAACAATCGTATGCCAAATATCAGATGCTTTGACATTCGCTAAAACTTCTCGTCTCCATATTAACGGCCAATCTTTATCATTCTTCACAGCATCAATAAAATCGTCTTGTTTTCCTTTTGGTATTACAACGCTAACATTAGCATTTTGTAATACTTTATCGCTCGATGCTTTGACAACATTATAAAACAGATCTAAATTTTTTTGATTTGATAATGATTTGTTTAATGTCTTACAGAATTGAACATCAGACTTTAGATTAGGGAAAAATTTAAAAAAGGCTGTGTATAGATCTTCTTTAGTTTTTTTAATCTTAAAACATTTTTTATCTAAAAATTCTAATAAATCTGGATGATCAATATTAAGACACTCCATAAGTGCAACTCTACGACCTCCACCACTTTTAATAACATCACCAGCAGAATTAATAATTTCCATTAAACTAATTGCACCTGTTGCAAATCCACCTGTACCAGAAATTTTAGATCCACGAGGTCGTATTTTTGAAAAATTTATACCTACTCCTCCACCAAGACCAGATATAATAATCATGTCATTGGTTAATTTTGCCCAACCTTCACGTGAGTCTTCTGGCTCAATTACAAAACAATTCAATAAGCCACCTTTAGATCGTCCAGATCCATACCAAATACGTCCACCAGGCATAAAACGATTGGTGATTAATTCTTCATAAAATAATGCTTCATTTTTCGTTATTTTTTCGGATGATTCAACAGAGCTAATATGTTTTGCTAAACGACTACACGCTTCAGCCCATGTTTCATTTTCATGCAATGCGTAACGTTTTTGAAATATCTCTAAACTATATCCAGTAGGTTCAAACATGGATTAATGCCTCATATGTTTTTTAAAAAATATAAAATGATAATGTTCTACTATAGGCTAAAAAAAGGATTTTTTTTATGATTCGTTTTGACCTTCTTCATTAACATAAAAATTATCCTTAATTTTCATATTGGAGGGTTTAATAATAATGGATCCACCACTTCGTAATAACATAGTGGCAATTGAAACAGCATTCGATAATGCCGTTTTAACAACTTTAAAAGGATCAATTACGCCAGCTTGTATCATATCTTCTTCAATTCTATTAGCTCTTGCATTATAGCCTACATTTGGATATTCCATAAATTTATTTAATAATTCCAAAACAACAATATCTGCGCTACGTTTCCCAGAATTATAAATAATTTGACGTATTGATGCTTCACAAATCTTGCCAAAAATTTGCATTGCAATTTGTTCTTCTCGCGATACACCATCAACTAATGCATTCTGTTGATCGCATAACATCTGAAAAGCAAAGAGTAAAGCAGAACCACCTCCTGCTACAACACCTTCCTCTAAAGCAGCACGAGTTGCATTTAAGGCATCTTCAATTCGATCCTTCTTTTCTTTCATTTCAAGTTCAGTAACAGCACCAACTTCAATAATAGCAATGCCACCAATTAAACGTCCTAAGCGTTCTTTTAATATATCTCTATCAAATTCTGAAGGAGCATCTTTCATCTGAACACGCAAAGCGTCAGCGCGTGACTGAATTTCAGCATCAGAACCACTACCATTATAAATAATGGTTTCACGTCGTGATCCAATAATACGTTCAGCACCACCTAAATATTCGCTATCATGATTAGTAATATCAGATAATTTACTCAATCCCGGCCTTACAACTTTAGCACCGCTTAAGATTGCAATATCGTCAATAACATTGCTTTGACTATACATTGATCCAAGTTTAGGAACTTTAATTGGCAAAAGTTTTAGACCCATCTGTTGGGCATTAATCATAACAATATTTATGATTTGAGGAGAAAAATCATGAGCAAAAATCACTAATGGAATAGCATCTTGACCACCACAATTGATTGAATTTAAACAACGACCAAAATCGACAACATCATCGATAACTCCATCATAAGCAATAATGGCTGGCGTTTCATAACGGACTTGCTGTGCAACTGGTGCATTAATTAAGCAGACTCCATGGGGTCCTAAGCTACCAAAACCACGCTGAATTGAGAAGCCTTCTTCTAATCTCAGCGCTGTTCGAATTCCACCTTCTTCTAAAGACACAACGCCATCAACTCCGACAGCATCAATAGCTTTTGTTACAATTTCAGCTATTTCATCATCGCCATTACAAGATATATAAGCAACATTATGAACTTTATCTGTTGTGTTGATTTCCACTGCTAATTTTGATAGTTGTTCAATAAGCATTGTAGAAACTTTAATTAGATGATCTCCTAAACTTTGCGGATTAATTGTATTAGTTTGAAGATAGGCTTGTGATTCCTTAATAAGTGATTCAGTAAGCAAAATCGCTGTAGTTGTTCCATCACCAGCAATAGAATTTGTTTTCATTGCTGCTTCTTTAATAGATTGAATAATAGCATTAATAGCGGGATCTTCGACAAATACATGATTAGCAACAGTTACGCCATCTTTTGTAATTAGTGGAACTTGACCAGGTCTATCTAATACAATTGGAAGACCATCTGGACCTAAGGTAGCTTTAACAGGTTCAGCAAGAAGCTGAATAGCTTGTAAAACTTGTTTTTGAAAATCTACCTTACTATAAATGAGTTTTGCATCAGACATTATTTTTTCCTTCCTTTTTTAAAGTTAGCATGGAAATTGATTTTTTTAGGAATGCTTATAAGATTATCAGAATTCAAGACTTTAGCATTATAAGTTAATTCAATTTTTTTTATTTCTTCGGGCGTCATATCTTTCAATGTTTTAACTTTGGAAGTATATTGTATTTTCATTGCTTCTTCAGCAATAAGATTTGTCATAAATTGATGTATTGATCCATCGTCAACATTGAAAGCTGTATTATAATTTGCCATAAGTTGCTTAACTTATACCGAACACCTTAAACATATAGAGATTTAAAAAAATAATTAATTTTAATTAAAAATAAATAAATCTCGGTATATTAATTATTTCAGTATTGCTTCTTTATCTTTTCTTAATTAGTTTTTATATCTTTTCTTAAGTATTTTCTATACCTAATTAATAAGCGATTTTTGGCATTATTATAAAAAATAATTCATTTTTTTCTCTTATATTTATAGAGGTGCTTTGGTATAATAAAAGGTGCCAGTTACACTAACAATAAATAATAGTCATACCTCAATCCATGACTTAGATGAAGAGTTCGAAGAAGAACTGTCGAATCTTTTATCCTATCCAATTCCTGGTGCTCATTTCACTAACCTACCGTGGTATTTAAAAAGAAAATTTTTATTAAAGAAAAAAGGTGGTGTCCTAACATTACCGACAGGTCTGCTTACGATTGTTTTTGATTTTTTTAAAGAACATAAAATTATATATGATACTAAAGACAATCGCAAAGCGCCAGCTTCATACGGAAGTTTGAGAATCTTTAATAAGACGCAATCTAAACTACGTCCTTATCAAGAAGCCATAGTTGAACGGTGCTTAACGTCACAGCGCGGAGTTGTTGAGGCAGCGACAGGCACTGGTAAAACACGCATCATCATTGAATTAGTTAAACGATTTTGCTTAACGACGCTTATCATCGTACCATCAACACAGATTCTATATCAATTCTATGAATTGTTAGTAGCGACATTTGGCAAGAAAGTTGTTGGACGTATAGGCGATGGTAAATCCGAATATAAGGCTCAAATCACGATCGCCAATATTCAAGCATTAGAAAAGGTACCAGATAGTTTTTGGCAACGTCAAGATGTGTTAATTATCGATGAATTTCATCACAGCGCTGCAGAGACGTATCAACAACTTAACAATAAGAAGTTTCTTAATATTTACCATCGCTTTGGCTTTACAGGAACCAATTTTCGTAACGATGGAACTGATCTCGCCCTACAAGGGGTCTTAAGCGATGTTCTTTATACCTACAATGCTATCGATGCTATCAATGATGGGTATCTGTGCTCACCTATCTTCTGCTTTTATGATGTCCACCATAACGCTTTGGTGTCTTCTGCCACATGGAAAGAAGAATATGATCGATGTATCATTAATAATGATTCATTTGACCTTAGTGTATCCTCGTTAGCGAGCAAGCTTATAAAGCAAGGACTTCCAACAATTGTTTTTGTGAAAGAAATTGACCATGGTCAAAAACTTACGAACCTAATACCAGGCAGTGTTTTTATCAATGGTGAACAATCAAGCCAACATAATAAGCAGGCGCTTGAGGACTTTAACGAAGGTAAGGTAATGTGCATTGTGGGGACTTCAGTAATAGGTGAAGGTGTCGATACTGTCAAAGCAGCATGCGGCATTATGGCAGGCGGTGGTAAAGCGCGATCTGAAGTGATACAAAAAATTGGTCGCTTACTACGTCCACATCCGGACAAGAAGTTCGCTATGGTTATCGATTTTATGCATCGCGACACAAAATGGTGCTTACGTCATTCAAAACTACGTGAAAAGGTCTATAAAGAGTACGGTTGTGACATTATCTACAACAATATCGTATAAAAGCCAAAAATAATCAATAAAATCATATAGTTGTATCATTACATTTTAATTCCATTATTCTGTATACATCGCTGCCACGCTATGGTACTATTAGAGAGTATGGTTAATGATAATATAATTCAAAAGGAGATTAAAATGGACAAAATTCAATTGACAACAAAGGTTCATGCTTACTTTATGGCTCACGCTGAAGACGCTCCTAATTGGGGCGGTACTCCAATGGTTGGTGGCAATACGCATCAAGGTTTAGCGGAAAATGGCTATTTGACGGATTTGAAGAAAAAAGGACTCGTTACAACGCAGGTTGATAGAGAGCAAGGAAAACCAGTTGTTGAATGGATATATTTTACACCAATTGGCAAACAATACGCACTTGAAAATGGTTACGAAATTCAAGAATAAAAAAGGATGAGCAAAATGAGTCATACACTAATTGTTAAGGTTGTAAATCCAAGCACAGGAGTAATGTGTCAAGTCATAGACAATGGTGATTATTGGATAACAGCCATTGATGAAAATGGAAAAAAGGTCATTTGGGATAAACGTGAATGCATACTAAAATACAACTTCAACTACAAGGACTAAAAAATGGACATATATTTTTATCAAGACGCTTTTAATCTAGAACAAATTGTTGACAGTATAGTACACAGTATATGGATACAATGTACGAGCAAAAATTATATAAGTTGCTGTTGCATTGCAAATTTCTATACTGGTGAAATAAGAATAAATAGAAGTTTTGTCTAATCCTTATTAATCAGGTGAATCAACTTTATTCTTTTTTACTATCTTCTTTTTTCCTGTCGATGAATCATTATTTTGTAACGAAAAAGATTGCTGATCAATCCATCGTCTAAAACCATATAAACCAAAAGAAGGAGTTAACAGAGCTAAAACAATTCCAGCATCGAGCATTCTAAATTTTAACACATAATTATTAATAGTAATTTCTTCAATTAAGCCAATTGTAAGTGCTACAAGGCACCAAATAAATGAAACCCATGCAAATGTTACCGATGACGATGGTTTACCCGCTGAATCTTTAATCATTATTCGCATAATTATTGATTGCCTTGTGCTATGATACTAAAATCTATATTTGCATCGGCACCACTAATATCTTTTGTTTCTACTATGACATAGTCTGTTGTGCGATTAGTTGATGATATACTAATAAATCCTGCTTGACCTTCGAGCGATACTATGCAAGGATAATCATTAGTTAAAAAAGGTGTTGTCCAATTAACCTGAACATCACCTGGACTTAAATAAACTAATGAAGAAATACCATTACTATCAGTTCCAAGAGTTGGTATACCATTATTATGAATTAATCCATGAGCTTTTAGACTCGCTGCTGCTAGTTGTGCGGGTAAATCATCAAGACTAAGTGTAGTGTCTTTGAACCAAAATTTATTAACTGAACTTGTTCCATGTTTAATACGTAAGATTTCAGTCATTATCGCATCAAGCATTTCTTTTAAGGTTGTAACTGATTTATCTGAAGTATTGAAACTTTCTTTGATTGTTAAAATAGGTCGTGAAGATCCAGAAGTCATACCTAATAAGCGTTCACCAACTGTGTAAGTTGGCGCAGTTTTTGCATCAATTGTAATTGTTGTAGAGCCACCCGCTACAACAATTGCTGATGTTCCTGAGGTATCACCTGTAACGGTCTCGCCTGTTATGTAATCGCCACCACCACCGCCGCCAATCGCTACATTGCCAGAATCTGCGATTGCTAATATAATTGTTAAATTATCTTGATCGATAACCGTGATTGAATCTGGTATCACTACATTATTCGATGAATCATAAACAGTTATATCAGCATATTCGGTGTTTAAGTTGTGTGCAATATTCCATGTTGTAGCTGGAGCTGCTTGATTAACTACTGCAAATAGTCCGTCACCGCCTCCTATTGTGACAAATGCATTGCCTGCAATCGCAACTGAAAATGTAACTGTAGTAACAGTTGTACTTGTTGCTGCAATAACATCGGGTAAAACTAAACTATTTGAAGCATCGTAACATTTTATATTAACAAATTGTGTACCAAGATTGTGATTAATGGTCCATGTAGTAGATGGAGCGGCTTCATTATGGTCATAATATTCGCTCGATGGATTGCCGATAGCTATAAGGCATTTACCAGCCATTGCAATTGAAAATGTAGCTGTTAATGTCGTAGTACTTGTTACAACCACAGTATCCGGTATCACTACATTGTTATCAGCATCATAGAATGTTCCACTAACGAATTGTTTACCTAAATTATGAGTAATTGTCCATGTCGTACTAGCAGTAGATTGCGTAAAAAGATATGAACCAGGTGCAGAACCTAAGGTCAATGTATGTATTGCTTCATAACGTCCTTCAGTGAATGAATATTGATTATCACCGTTATATGGTTGGCCTGTGGCTAAACGAAAAAATAGTTGTCGACGATCATAAAATGCTGTAATGACACCAAGACTATCTACTGTAATTGCAGCAATTGGAGCTTTATTCCCACCTACGAAACCAGTTGTATTAACTGTGATTGAAGGATCGACATTTTCTACGGTATCCACTGATTGGATAAATTCTTCACCCGCGTTATTATTTGCAGTTGGATCCCAAAATGCGCGATTATCTGGAGAACCAGTTGACGTCGTTAAATCGACTTCAATATAATTTGTGGTATTAGCAGTTAAAGAAATGGAGACCGGCGCTGTACCACTTGCACCAACATACCAGTGAGGTTCGGTAGTCTTACTTGAATGTATTAAAACTGATCCGTCTAATTCAACATAAATTGGTGATGCAGTAGGTAAAGGATTTGTTAATGCAACATCTTGAAATATCCTAAAACCCTTAACAATTAAGCTAGTTGCATTTGTAAATCGTTTGAAAAGTTGATTAAAATCAGCACAAACGAAGTTTTCTACATTTTCTAAATCTGGTAAATCAACACGTTCATTTCCATGCCATTTGACTTTTTGTAAAATACCCACTTGATTCTCCTTCTCTTATTATAAAAAGCTGCTTAACATCTCCTATTATATCTTAATAATCTAAAAATAACCTATAATTCAACAAGGAAAACGATATGTTGGATAATCAATAATCCATCGTAAAATTACACCTGCTGCTTTTAGTTTTGAGATCAAAGACTGAACAACTTGCAATGCTTCTAAGGTGCCAGTTACATAAACTGCGTAATCTCCACCATCATTGCGTGGGTCATATCCTTGATTAATAACAACGTTTATATTATCACCAATTTGATGGTCTTTCGTGAAAGTGTATGTTGAGTTTAAGATAAGTGTTGAATTATTAGGGCGTGATATATATGGCACTAAATTTTCTTGACTACCATTGCCAAAATCAAAACATAAAAAACCTGATTGATCTGGAATATCTGCCGCATCATCAACATTTAAAACTGTTACAATTGAACCACTTGTAATATTTTGACTAATCGTTGTTCGTTTACCTGTAATATTAAAATTTGATTCAGGATCATATACGTAAGAATTAGCATAAGCAGAGTTGATGAATCGGGACGCGTCAAGCGTGAGAGGCGTTAAATCATCACCATTTGAGAATGTGATCACAACTCCTAGCTGTCCAGAAGTATTTGACAATACATTGAATTTATAAACACCTTGTGCTAAGTATTGGCTACTTAAGACATCTGTTGACACTGATTCACTTAAATCTAAGGTAATGGTTTTTAGAATATTATCTATAGCTGTAATGGTGCCCGTAATTGGAGCATTTGTATGATATGAGCCTTTTAGTGTACGAATTAATTTCGCCACTAAATTTGGAACAGCTAATACAATTTCTCTAGGATTTATTTCATATATAACTGTTGACCGAATAAGATCATCAACAGTGGATCGTGACGTATTAAAATTTAATAAAGCATTAGCACTGCCACCAACTACTTGTATACTTCCTTGTATACCAGGTGTGTCTGTTCGAAGATTCACAAATAAATTTGAATTACCAAATATTCGTGTCGTAGATGCGGTAGCACCAATATGTTCATCATTAATAGCGCTTGCAATTTCATCTGCAGTAATTGCAGACGTATCATTGAAAAATTTGGGATTTAACATGATTGTTTGAAGAACACCATCATTAACAATAATAGATAAATCTTTTGATGTAAAAACAACACCAGATCCCGAATCATCTTTTATAGCAGGCTCAAATACTACAACATTTGAATTATCAATAATCTTTACAACCTTAACAAACGCTGAGTTGCTATCTGAATTTAGTCGCATATAATCACCGACAGTTAATTCAGAGGTAAAAAGCGTACCACTACCCTGCATCGTGACGCTACCTTTTTTATATGATATAGTACCAGTTAAGCCCGTAGGTAAAAGAAAATTATATGGAGCGCTTAAGTCACTCGTAACATTAGCGCGACTATAGGTAGGTCCCCAAAAAATATCTAATACCTCATACATTGTTTTACGCACCTGCTTAGGTGCATACGACATGCTAACAATAAGGTCGCGATAATAGACATCAGCAAGAGCTATTAATAGCGGTCTAGGTACTCCTCGATCTTGTCCTAATGCTGTTAGATATTGTAAATCAGCAGTTTCAACAAAGAGTTGATCTTTAGTTTCAGCAATTTGCGTTAAGATAACCTCATCTTCTTGTGCCCATGCTTCTATAAGTCCTTTAACAAAACGATTAGTCAATGGATTGTAGAGACTTGGTATAGTTTTTGATAATCTATCGATTTTAGTTTGTACCACTGTCGCTCCTCTTAACCAATTGTAATATCGTCGCGTGCAACACGAGCAATTTCATTATCTGCTATTGTAACATTTATAGTAGGATCAATAAAACTTACATCTGTTACGCCATCAATTGACATTAATAAATCAACCAATTCATTTAATATGAGATCTTTTCCAACACCTAGCGTATTAACATAACTCGAAACGATATTAACTGCCTTATCTTTTACCAATCCTTGATTTGCTTCTTCTGTAAAACTAAGGTCAATCTTAATAGCTAATGTTTTGACAACCGGTGCTAAAACTTCTACCTGTACGCCAGCCGCTTTAATACCGGGATAATTTAGAAGATCAGAATCTAAACCATCTACAGTATATTGAACTTTTTGAATTATACCCGTATAGTATTCATATCCATCCATACCGCTCGATGATGCTGTACTAAATGACAATGCAGCGTTAGCAAGGCCACCAGTTACTTGTATTATTCCAGCAGTGCCATATGTTAGCGACGTTAGTTCAACTTTTGTTCCGTCTTCAGATAGCTCAACTGTAGCCCGATTTGCTAAAGAAGATGTAATCGTATTCCCTAAATAAGTCGCAACATTTTGTGATGTAGTAGGAATAATCGTAAATGTATCCAATGCGGCAATCGCACTACCTAATCCAGCGGTCAATGTAAATTGTCCAGTTAGTGCACTGTAGCTATTGACAGTACTTACTGTCGCTGCATTGGCACCAGTCAACCACTTGATTTTAAAATCTTCTAAGTCAGTATCAGACGTAAACTTTGTATTAAAATTCTGTGATAAGCTATCGATTTGTCCTATAAAGGTTGTATATGGCGCACTAGCATCGCCTATCGTAACTGTTCCATTAAGATCCATTACAATATTAAAGACTGCTTGATCAGCATCTTTATCAACTACGACGATAAGGTTATCTCCTTCACTTAAACTATAGGGACCCGCAATCGATGTTGTATATGCAGCGTGTGGGCGAAGACTTAATCGTGTAGAACTTATTGTAAAACCTAATGATATGGCACTACCTGTTACGGATGTAATTTCAATACTACCTAATGATTCATCCCATGTATTTGTTCGTACTAAGACACAGTTATCATCCGTAACTGATGCCGTAGCGCCAATAACATTGGCATTAATCACTGAAGCAACTTCTTGTGCTGTAGCTTGAGCAATATTAATAAAGTCTGTTGTATTGAATGTGGCTGTTTTGCTGCCACCACCATCAATACTAAAGACTACAGAATCTCCGTCAGTGAGGGCGAATGGCTCAGCATTACTACTAATTAAAAAACCTCGTGTCATATCAGATCCTACAGTGTATTGTTGACCCGAGTCTGCCGGTGTGTTGAGCTCAATCTGACCATTAAAACGATTTAATGTATAGTCGCTATTTGCTCCCACAACTTCAGTGGTGTCAAAATTTAAAAATGCGTTAGCAGTGCCGCCATTAATCTTTATTTTTGATATTGAGCTGTCAATCGTGTTGCTTGTTATTGTTACTTTTTGACCTTGTGATGTAACTGATGCTGAAGCACCAGCGAGTTCAAGGTTAATACGAGCAACAACTTCTTCAGCTGTAGCCGAACCTAATACAGCAAAATCACCTGCTTGAAACGTAACAGTCTGGACATTGGCTGTTTTGCCATCGACAACAATTGTCAGTGTTTCTGTTCCACTTAGGTTATATGTTTCAGTTGTAGCACATTCAATTGATGCTGTGTTACCATCTTTATTTAATTTTACAAGTGTATCGCCATCAAAACGATATAATTCTAATGTATAGACTTTGGAAGTTGGAAAACCTAATCCTACATTAGCTGTGCCACCAACTACATTAATATGTTCATTTGAATTTGCGATGGCTCTTAAAACAACTTTTGTTCCATTATTTGATGTACGCGCTTCAACTAAAGTTGATCGTGCATTAATTGCTTTTGTTACTTCAAAAGCCGTAACAGAACCAGCAATCTTAAAATCATTAGCTTGAAAAATAAGCGTTTCTTCTATATCATTTACGGCGATCGTTAAAGTTTCTCCCGCAACAACAATATAAGGTTGTGCAATTAAAGTTTCAATTTGCGCTTTAATAACGGGGAAATTATCTAATTGTAGAAATTTCTCACCACCAGTTGCTGAATTGACAACAGTTTCAATACCAACGCCACTAAATGATGGTTCTAATCCAGTACCATCATCGACATATAAATAAACAATTTCATTTAAAGTAACTGGTTCAATTAAACTAGCGGACGCAATACGCTTATTATCGATGTCGCTTTGTAAATTAAGAACGCCTGATAATAGTGCTGCTTTAATTCCCCTACTTAACGACTGTATATAGATACGAATACGATCGCGTAATTCATCGTCTGTTTCTCGATCTCTACCATTCGTAATAGCCTGTGGATTAACTGTTGTGGCTGTAGTAAAAGGCAATGTATCATATTGGATAATAGTCCCAGCAGCGACATTTGAGTTTGTTCCTGTTGCTACGGCTTCAATTGGTGTACCTAATGCTTCTGATTCACCATCTAAAATTGTTGCATCTGCGCGAGTCACAAATTGAATTTCATCAGTAACATCAGAAGCTGGAACTAAAACCACTGTACCTGATGTAATCAAACGATTGCCACCCTGTGATAAAATAACGCTTTCATCTGTACCATGATCTGTGGTTAATGCACCAGTAAGATTTAATCTATAGAAATTACCAAATGCCGTGATACTGCTGTACGCAATAGTTTCAGTGTTATCAGTGTTTCGTCCAATAACTATACTCCCACTAGCACTGAAGCTTGATCCATCATCAACATCTATGTAGTTTTGTCCTGATACTGGACCACGTGAACCAGAATATACATTCGTAATGACTTTTGTAATACTAGAGTCTAAAAATGAAATAATACCCGTGGCTTTACCAGAAGCCAATCGAGTTAACCCAAATTCAGCTGCACGATTATCTAAATCTGTTCCCTCTGTTGTGCTCAGATTGTAATTACGAATAATCTGATACATCTGAAAGTACTGCTGTGCGTCTTCTTGTGATGGAGCTTCTAAAAATGTTGTTACAACAGATCCAGGATTAATATCAGAAACGCCTGTACTAGACAAAAACTTTGCTACCATGTCTTTTAAGATGTTCTGAAAACTTTTAAACTGAAATGCCATAATATAATCCTATTCTTTTATAATGGTAGTGTCAGTGGAACTGGACTACGCAAATGCTTAACAATTAATTCCATACTCATTTGAAGTGTGGAACCATTCTGTAGAAAGTTTAAATTCTTAATATCAATGAAACGTGCATCGCTTAATATTGATCTTATTATATCATCTCTTACATCAATTCCTTGCCTAACTTTTTCACCTATTCGTAAACCTACACCAATCGCGGGGTGGTATTTAAGAGAGCCTTTTTCAAGAGCCAGTTTAATAACAACTGCTTGGCCTGCATTTGCACCACCAGCAATGAGTTCGAAGTCATTGTTGTTGGTAAAAACAAAGTCAAATGTACTGTCATTCATCTTCACCTTAAGATCGACACCAAGGTTCTTTTCGCTATCAGTTAAGTTTTCATTGATCTTAATCGTCTTGGTGTGCGGTATATTCGATACTCCAGCAGGAGCCGATCTTGGAATTAAGAGACGATCGCCTGGTTTTTTAACTTGTAGACTTGTGGAATTACTATCGATATACGGTGCTACTAAATTATTGATAATCGCCAAGTCAATCCATCGTTCAGCAGAGCCTAAATATTCCATTGCGATCTGTTCTAGAGTCGCATTAGAGGGTAATATAATTTCATCAACGGAGTTCGATGATTCAACAGTTAAGAGATCGTCATAATTGCTAATTGTTTTTGCAATATAATTGTCAAGATCAGCCTTAAAGAAGTCATCATTAGATAAGATCAATTTCAAAGCTCTTTCAGCATCAGAAAATGATTTTAATATATCAATTTTATCATTCGTTAAGTGTTCTGGATTGTCTCTTTCACTAGGAAGAAATATATCAGTTCGACCAATAAATGCATTATAGTCTGCATCGCCTAATCCAAACTTCTCAGCTGTGTCGTCTTTAAGAGATGTAGTTGTTGCTAATAAATCTTCATAGAATGATCTTGGTTGCGCAAGTGCTTCATTAATTGCGACCTGTAAGACTTGTCGTTCTTTAGTGGAAAATAAACTAACTGATAACTTTTCTTGAACAGATGAAGGAATGACATTTAATGCATTAGATTTATTTTGACTTGCTTCACGTCCGGTATTAATTGGTAAAATAACGTTGCTCAAATCAACATCACCATTTTTCTTCATCTCTTTAGTCTTATCTAAAAGAATTTTAATTGTTTTTTCCGATAATTGATCTTTGACTGGTCTAGGTGTATCAAATAATGTAATTGGTTGTCCTATCGTAGATTTAAAAGACAATCCAATTTGCGTAAAAGGATCGACATATGTGTCGTATAAATCATGTTTAAAATTCTGTACAATGCTTCCAAAATTATTGCTAATATGTCTAACGCTGTTTACAATACTGCCAACGCTGGACGCTATATTATACAAATCACCAAAAAATCCACCAATGATGCCGCCACCAAAAAAAGGTCGACGTGCGCCCATTACTTTTAAGACGATTTGATAATTATATAAAAATGGTCCATCTTTATTCCGCTGCATTGAAAATTTTACAGGTTCAACAACAAGTTGTTCATTATCCTTACGATTTATAAATATAAGTTGAGTAAATTTTTGATCAGGACTTTTTTTCATTTCAGCATATGATCGAAAGTAATTTCTAAGTTGTTGAAAAATTTCATAACCTGATTGATTATTAGTTGGTCGTTGTCCCGTTGTTCCTGATATAATTAAATCCTTAAAAACAACTCCATTATGCTCAGCAACGAGTCCTTTTTGAGTAGGTGTCACTAAGATTGAAAAGACTTCATCTTGACTTATTTCCTGAGGATTAATAGGCAACTGAAATTCACCAAATAAACTAGAAGCAATTGTGCTTGCAGCTAAGTTTAAAACACCGGATAATGGTGAACTAGCACCAAATAAAGCGGCTCCAGAACCTTCAATTTTAAAACTATATGGTAAATTCATATTCCAATGTTCTGGTGTAATACGATTGGTTACACCTTCAATCGGTGCATAAGGACCAGATATGAATCCAGCAAAACTTCCAACTGTGTTGCTAATAGTATTGACTGTTGTAAAAAATGACATAATTATGATACCTTCGTTTTAGGGCTTAAGTGTACACCAGAAACCATTTGCTGATCTGGAACTGGACTTCCACTATGTGTATGGTTGTTGAAAAGTGCAGCCATATTATCTCCTAAAACCATAGATTGATTTGCTCCAGCATCACCGACTTTTAACGATTGACCATCAAATGTGATTCCATTCACGGCTGTAATATTAACATTTCCTGTATCATCTAATTCTATCTTTGTTCCTGAATGATCAATAGTCATTTTACCATCTTTATTAATATTCCATGATAATTTATTAAATTTACCGTGCATCACTGTTCCATCCGCACTTACAGATCCATGATCAGTTGCAGGATTGTTTGGATTTCGAATACCCCCTAAGATATTCCAACTACCATAATGACCATCTATAGGGCAAACTAATACATAGCTTCCATCACAATTTTCGGGTGGCGTCTTGTCACCCATATCTTTACCTTTAAGGACTTTTGTTTTTGGTTGATAAACTGTTTCATTAAAATTATCTTTACCGCCAAACGCATCAGTTGGATGTACATGACGAATTATTTCTCCCTTACGGCTTCCTGAAACTATTACTAAATCATATTCAATAGATTTTTTACCACGATTTTTCGATGAATCAGGATGATTTGCTCTTAAGACCATTGCTTTTTGAATACCAAAATTACGATACTTACTAGCATCGGAAGGCGCATTATTCAATAAAACATTCGCACTAATAATACTTCCATCTGGCATTCTACGTAAGGCCATTGATTAATCCTCCTAATCCTATATTAACTGATGAACTATTAGGTGAATTTTGATATACAGATGTTCCACTTGTAACAATATCAGATCGATTGCTATCTGTAAAACTTCCATCAGTGTAGACTCCATGCGTTAAACTTAAAGATACTATAATTGGTTCTTGATAGTTCCATGTCCATTGCACGCTTTCGACCATATATGCCTTATTTCTTTCTGGTATCATATAAAATTGGCCAATATGAAAATCATTTTTACCTATCACCTCAAGTGTACCATTTTCAAAACGATTAAAATTAATCCAATATGGTCCTAATTCGCGCATCCATTTTAAAACTAAATTAGTATCTAATGTTGTTGTAGTCCATCCATATTCCGTGCTTAAATCAGATCTTTGTAAACCAAAACGCTTAATTGATTCTTTATCAATTTGTGGAAAATCTTTAGGAAATTCGCCAGAAAGTGCATATGTAAAATCACGACTATTAGTTTCATCTGTAGGAAAAAGCGTTACATAATTAAATAGTGAATGATCATCAGACCCAATATTACTATTAACAATGATTGACTCACTAATCCAATTACTAGGATTTAAAGCTGTATCTGAGATGCGCTGTGATAGAATCTCATGCGTTAAAGGCTTCTTTTGACATATAATAGTTGGACGATTATTAACAAGATCAACATATAATTCATTGAGTTCACGATTGCATGTTTGTTCTAACGTATTCCATAAACTACCACTCATTACTTTTGCAATTGTTCGTGCTAATGAAAAGCCTTCTGCTGCATTGCTATGAAAGTCTCTCACAAGAATATCATTAAACGACACATCACTTCCTTTTGATCTATCAGTGGCTTCTAAAATTGAATGAAGACGTGGTGGTATAAGCATTTGAAGCAAAACAGCATCCATTTTTTGTTTTGTAGCATCTCCTAAAAATATATCTAAATATCCATTTAAAAAGTCAATTGGACTACCTTGAATATCGATTTGTGCTTCTATAACTGCAATATCTTGCATACTTTGTGGAAGATATGGATCATAAAACATTTCAGTTTTATCAAATATTTTACCAAAATCACTTCCACTTATGCTATAGGTAGTGGTAACAATTCCAGATTCCATTGTGATTTTATTTTCTGCTATACGATCAACACTTCCGATACATCGTAATCCTCCATGCGTCGAAAGATTAATATTAGATGAATCATCTAAATAAATCAAGACCCAATCTCCAGGTTTAATTAAATTAACATAATTTTTAATGGGTTTTAAAGTAAGCTCAAACATACCAGCGGCGGTATTTTTATCACGTGCTATTGTACAACTAATAATTGCGTTATCTTCAATCAATTCATCTGTCGCTGTTGTATCAACAGGAGTTAAAATTAATTTTTTCTCTACAGTTAGAGATTCGTCAGGTGTTTGAACGTCTTCAAGCGTTGGTATTGTTGCAGATAAATCACGTGTTTGAAATGGTAAAAAACGCGCAATACATCGACTATTTGTATATGTAACAGTTCCAGGTGATTGAGCACCTCCAAGAATACCACCCGCTACCGACATAATGTTATTAAAACCTAAACTCATATTATGCTATGCCTGTTTGAGAACGATTGCGAGCGAATTTATTAAAACGTCCACGCGATAATTCACTAACAATTGCTGGTGTTGTACCTTGTTTCTCTTTCAGTAATTGATCCATTTGTTCTTTTGTAATAGGCAAAACTGGACCCTGTCCTTTTGTATTAATATCTGGGGCAGATGATTTGTTTGGCTTTGTTGTTGCAGGCGATATATCTAATTGATACGACTTTTGAACAACACCCTGTGCATATGCACCACGATCTTTAGGATCAACATATCCTTGTATAGCTTTTAATCTATCACCACCACTTTGCTGTAAAAGATAGTCTAAATATGATGTAACAAAGTTAAGATTTTTTTGTGGATCACGACGTGGATCTTGATCGGTTCGAAATGTCCCTAATGATTTACTAACTGTGCCTTCTCCAAATGGCATACCAGTCATAGGATTAATCATGTTCCATGTGCCCTGCGTTGCTTGTCCTAATCCCGTTGCGCCAGTACCACTCATAATTCCTGGACGTAGTCCACTTTCATGTTGGATTAATGATTTAACTAAACTTTTAGGAACATTTGGATGTGATTTGAGAGCATTGTCGATCATTGTATCGTATTGATCATTCTCAACGCCTAAGTTTGCAGCTACGTCTGGTGACGCGGGCATTCCATTAACCGTCTTTGTCATGCCCATTTTACGTGCAACAGTACCTCCCATACCTCGAATAAGTGATCCAGATATTCCTGATATAGGATTTAAATACGACATAAACTTACCAACGCCCTTAGTAGGATCAATAATATTATTAATGTTTGTCGCTAATGTTGAGACATCAATTTGAAGTTTATTTAATGTTGCTTCCATGACTTTAAGATGTCCATCGCTACTATCTAAAACCTTAAGAGCATCATTTTGAAATTGTTCATCGATTGTTTTTGTACCTTTAACAGCATCTAAAATTCCTTTATTTGTTAATACAGCCTCCAATAAAGCTTTATTAGCTTCTTGTGGCATACCTGTTTCACCTGCCATGCGAAGACCAAACATCTGTTTTTCTTCTTCAGTTAATTGACCTGTTCCGCCACCGGGTTTTATTGTTTTTCCTGTATACCCTTGAGCTAACTGCGTTATCATTGCCTGTGTTTTTTGAATTGTATCTTCTGGTGTAGCACCTTTAAAAATCCCTTTCTTTGTTTCATACATACGATTAATAAAACTCGTATTTTTGTATTGTGGCATTTCTGAAATAGCTCGAAAAGCCATTGAAAATGCAGGACCGGATCCCGTCATCATTTGATTTAAACCACCGAGCGCACCCATTGCACGCTGTGGATTTTCTTTAAAGAATGAACTCGATTGCATAAGCATTGAGATGCCACTCTTCATACCCTCGACATTGACGTCACCTTGCTGAGCCATAGCAGCTGTATTAGAAGCAATCATACTTAAAACATCGACTGCTCGAGCATGATCAAAACCTGAAGCAACAGCATCTGAAAATGTTTCTTTTAATACTCTCAGAGAATCTTTATCTGATAATCCAGCACCGCGCATTTGACCCATCATACCAATAATTTCAGCAGGATTAGCACCAATTGCCCTAGAAAACATTTGTGTTTTTCCTAATTGCCCCATACCACCAGTGGCTCTCATCATTTGACCTGCTTGTTGATGTGTTTCTTCTACACTATATCCAGTATAGACACCGGATTGTTCAGCTAATTGTATTTGTCGACCGCTAGCACCTAAACCACGTAATTGTAGTCGTGACGTAGCTGCTTGCATGGCGGGACCGATGATCATACCAATAGCGCCTTTGATTGTTTGATAAGCAGCACCAGCTATTGCAGCTTTACCAGCAAATCCACCAAAAGCTCCGCCACCACGCCCACCACCTCCTTCAATTCCGCCACCACGCCCACCACTCAAATCACTTAGTGTTCCATGAGCATCACGCAGATCATTTTTTAATTCCTTAATTTGATCACGAAATTTCTTAACACGTCTATCATCAAATGTACTTGACATCAATATGCCAAGACGTTGAATTTCTTTTTGCGTGCTAACAATGATGTCTTTTTGAAGTTGTTGTGCTTTGCGTAGTTGCTTATCATCAACATTCAGACCGAACGTTTTTTTACCTAATTCATTAACTTGTTTAAGAACATTCGCAAATCCCTTCGTGATTGATGTAAAGTCACCATCTATCTTAATTGTGTTGTTTGCCATTTAGCACTCCCGCTCCTAGCGTATGATACGATTCTTCAAATTCTTCATCTTTTGACTCTGGAGTGTTTTTATTCTTAAATTCTGTACTAAAAGCTGATTCTGGTGTATATTCATCCTTCATAATCTGCTTAAACCAATTTTCATCACTATCATTGGGTAATTCTTTAATACTCATTTCAAATTCATTTAACTTCTCAGGATTAAGCTTAAAGAAGTCTTCATAATATTCTACAATTAATTCCTCAAGTCGCTTATCTAACAAGAGTGGATCATTATCAGGTCGATTATATTTTCCAGACCACCATGATTTTAAAAAATCGACTATTTCATTATCAGAAATTACATCACGTCTAAATCTATAGCATGCAATTCTCTTAAGATTGATCAACGACACATCAACCTCCAGATTATGCTTCTACCTTAATATCGACGCTTATATCTTTCTTTTTATCTCCCCATACTTTTTTTTGCCAATCTTGTTCGAATTCCATAGCTTTAGAATAAACAGTATGCATAACATTAATGTCATATAAGTCACGACCACCATTTGAATTTTTCCACCATTCAGGAGCATCCTTAATGCATAAAAACATTGAAGCATACATCTCGTTAAACATCTGAACATCATTATCAAGTGTTTTCAGATCTCCATTAAGTCGAGTTTTCATTTTAGCAATTTCAGCCTTCATATGTAATGTGGGACGAATATAGGTGAATTGACCATCATAATGTCTAGCTGTTTCATCACCTTGAATAGTAATAGAGAACGTATGTTCCATGGACGGTAGTCCAAGTTTTTCGGTAGGCATGCTTATCTCCTTTTATTATTTATTATTAACGACTCGAACTTTAGAGTCGTTTATCCTGCACTTGCTTCATCTGAAGCTTTTAAACCAACAAAACTCCATGTTTCTGTACTAACACCACGAGCATCGACTGATCCCGTACGAGATGTCATTTTAAGTCCAACAATACGCAGCATTGTAGCACCATTAACTCTATCAATTAATTCAGCGTGAAGTGTTGGTTGAGTTAAAATAGCTTCAAGAACCGGTTGAATGCCAAGATTAACTGCACTATTGTTAGCAACTCTAAATGTATTACACGAAAAACTAACATCATAACCAAC
>CAZNVR010000002.1:0-17751 GCA_964576655.1 uncultured Legionella sp.
GAGCGTGGAGCAAGTTTTGGTTATAATAATTTAGTTTCAGACATGCGTTCACTCAAAATTATGCGTGATACACAATGTCCTGTGGTTTATGATGCGACCCATTCTGTGCAGCTTCCAGGAGGACAAGGCAGTGTATCAGGAGGGCAGCGTGAATTTATTCCTACACTAGCGCGTGCTGCTGTGGCTAGTGGGATATCCGGTCTTTTTATGGAAACGCATCCTAACCCGGATAAAGCGTTAAGCGATGGTCCTAATAGCTGGCCATTACATCGTATGAAAGAGTTATTAGAAAGTTTAGTAGAAATCGATGCTGTAGTTAAACGGCATGGTGAGATCGATACGTCAATATAATCCATTGTTAGGGTGGTCCGCCACCCTGCAAGTCATCTACATCAAAAGGGCATAGTATGTATTCTGGGATTACCAAAGGGTTATATGAAGTTATTTCGCTGACTAAAAAACCAGAATTAATCCAGTATACTGTTCGCTTATCTTCTGAATTAAGCCAACATCTTTCTCCTGGAGATAGCGTATCAATTGATGGTGTATGCCAAACCGTTATTTCTTTAGAACATACTCATGTATCTTTTCAGGCTATTAAAGAAACATTAGATAAAACCACGCTAAATGAATTACACGTGGGATGTTATGTTAGTGTAGAAAGAAGCTTGCGGTTTGGTGATGAAATGGGTGGGCATGAAGTCTCAGGACATGTTTATGGTACAGCAGTAATACATAAAAAAAATGTTTATAATGAACAGGCAACTGTCACTATCCGTTGCAACCCTGCATGGATGAAATACATTTTACCTAAAGGATTTATTGCTATAGATGGTTCAAGTTTGACTGTTGGGAATACCCAACCTGAGGAAGGTTTATTTGAGCTGCATGTCATACCTGAAACATTGAAATTAACACATTTTTCTCGTAAACAAGAACAAGACAAAGTTAATCTTGAGTTTGATCATAAAACAAAAACAATTGTTGATACCGTTGAGCGTATTCTAGGAGAATATCCGCTTAAGATGAAGTCTTAAGTGATTGACCTGCTCCAGTAATAGTATACGTTGCACTATAAGGCACATCGTTTTTTAAATACTGTAAGGTGCAGATTGCTTCCTCCCCATTTGCATTGACATTGATGTCTTCAGCAAGATTATAAGTATTCATGATAGGCGCACCTTCATTACCTAAGGTAAGCGGAGGGGTGATTGCCGCAATGATATCTGAGCATTTAGTTATGGCAATACATTGGCCTGGAGTAATAACATTTTTAACTGTATTGCAACTTTCATAGTTTGTTGTGTTGGCAAATGCTAATGATTTCGCGGTGTTTTGTACTAAAGCGGTTTGGGTGCTTCCTGTTAAGTCAACAAAACGAGGAATAGCAATTGATGCGAGAATCATTAAAATGACTACAGTCATCACAACTTCAATTAATGTGAATGCTTGTTGTTTTACTATACTCATTTCAAGCTCCTTAATCATTATTTTAAAAGTATAGTCTAGGATTAAATAAACAACCTAAAAATACATATTAAAATATTCCCAGTTTTCGATAAACAACAAAAATGAGTGTTAAACAAGCCATTGTCGTCAATGTTAAAATAATATTCGCACGATTAAAATGCCTGAAAATATGCGGGCTGTCTGTATCAGCAATGGCGCGTTTAATGGATTTTTTACCTACCTTATGCACTCCTTGACTAAAGCTTATTAACAATGCTTTGTGAGAGAGTATATTTAGTATGCGTGGTAATCCAGCACTTGCACGAAATAAATATTTTTTAGCTGAGTCTGAAAACAGGTTGTTATCAAGACAACCTGCTATATTAAGACGGTGAGTGAAGTACACATGAAGCTCGTTGGTACTGAATGGTTTTAAGTGATAAGAACGGTGCACCAACTTATTTAATTGTTTAAACACCAGTTTATTTAGTTTTTTATTAAGAGAGGGCTGTCCAACCAAAATGACTTGTAGCAAGGGATGGTTACTTTTTCCCATATTTGTTAAATATTGTAATATTTCAAGGCATTCATCAGGGAGGATATGTGCTTCATCTATAATAAGAAAGCTTTGTTTACCCTCCTCTTTTAATTCAATGAGGCGTTGTTGCATTTTTTCTAATATTTGATGTTGGGATAAGTCTGTGTATGACGTTAAATCCAACTCATATGCCAGTAGTGTTAATAAACCATTGCTTGGTGTTGGGATATAAATTGTAATAAATTCTTCATCCAATTGATTGAGTAGTAATTGGCATAACAAGGTTTTACCTGTGCCAGACTTACCTGTGATTTTAATCAAGCTTGCGTTTTGGTCTATGTCTGATAACACGGCTGTTAATGTGTTTTGATGGGTGTTTAAATTACAATAAAAACGAGTATTGGGTGTTAATGAAAAAGGGTGTTCGTTTAGTTTAAAATGCTCTAAATACATCGTAACCTCTTTTCAATATTCATGTTTTTGTATAAAGAATATAGTATGCCCCACAGTGTGAGTGATTGCAAAGTACCTTATGGTGCTGAGGGTTTATTCGTTGATTCGATAAGACTATCTTTGCTAATAAAAAGTTCATTTTTTATCTGTTGCATTTTTTCGATCATTTCATTGTTCGTAGCAAATAATGGTTTTAATTGAAAAATATGGCATATAGCATTTATAAATTTTTTAAATAGGTTAGTTGATTGTATTTTTTCTGATGTGATTAATATGTCTTTTATCTGAAGCTGTAAGTGTTTATCATCATAAGTTAAGTGATTAGGAGTTAGTAACAGGTCTATATCCTGTTTTATTTTGTTAATGCTTTCATTGCAAAAATGGTTTAATTTCTTTTTTTCATATGTTGATAGAGCAGAGCTTGTTTTTATTTGTTGATGAGTGTCTTTAAGCTTAGATGTTTGTTGAATTTTATGAGCGATCTTACGTTGAATTGACTCGGTAAGATCTAGGTTATTGAGTTGTTGAAGCATTCCTGATACATAGTCTTTTTCAGCCGTTAATAAAGGAATGATCTTTGATTCGATGGTTTTATTTTCTTTAAGTAAGTTTAAACAAGACGAGGTTGTTTGTAGCAGGACATTTAAAAAAAGTTTTTCATTTGGAGTATCTGCAAAACTTATTTTAATGTTGATAAGCGTTGTAAGTTTTTTAAGTTCAAGTTCAGTTGGATGAGCTATTTTGAGAGCGTATCGAGATGATGTTAATGAAATCATACGTTTTTCGAGTTGTTTGATTATTTCATTGCCCTGATTTCTTAGTAATAATTCACTTTTATTTTGTTGTAACATCTCATTATATTCTCCTTGAGTGATTTTTTTATCGTTTAGTGTTTTGTTTAAACCCTCATTTATTTCAAATTGACAATCATTAATGATCGCATCATTCATTTTTTTTAATCGGTTAAGATCAGCCATGCTTGATGCGATTGCGTTTTGATTTTCTTTCATATTATTTTGTAAAAGAAACATAATTAAATACTCAATGTAACGATTTATGTTTTAATTATAGACTAACTTTTCTTTCTATAGGCTACGATGATTAAAAATCGTATCCTATAGAGCAGAGTATTTCTTTTAAAATCTATGAAGTGATGCAGCAGCATAGTCGTGAGTCTCCACGTCGCTATACATTTCCTCCTTAGGCGTGGGGGAGGTTTTAGTTGCACTGGGGTTGTTTTGTTTAGCATCGCGAGTTGCATTGTTACATGAGCTTGTTGGAGCGTGCGTGTTTGAGTTGGTTTGCCGATAGATATTACCATAAGACGATGATTGGGCAGGTTGATAAGCATTATCGGGGGGAGGGAGCAGTTTATATGATTCTATTTTATTTGCTAGCTCAATGATGCCTACACCGATACCTACAAGCATTAAAGACGCTCCCCAGCCAATAGCTAAGCAGATCCCTACTTGCGGCACACCTAATAAAAAAGACAAGCCAATTGCAATACCTGTTAAAAAAGGGGATGCTATTAATAAAATCAAATGATCAGAGGCGTGATCGTGATGGTGGTGATGTGTGAATAAAGTGCCCCACATATATCCGGTTAAAAAGTTATTATACCCAAAGTTATTTTCTTGAGATTTTTTTATTAAATATGCAAGAAAAACAATATCAATTGAAACGGCTCCTACAGCGGCCATACATAAAGTAGATATTAATCCTGTATTTTTAATGTATTTTCCTGTTTGTTTTAACCCGTTAAGCATAGTTTCACCTTGTAAAAATGATACACAGGCATATTATAATTGAATTTCATTCGAATGTATTGTTTTTTATTCATCATGGTATGTTTTTGCGCTTTTTGATAAGCAGAATCTGGTGTCGAGAGAATATTCTTTCCGCGCATAAAGCGCGGAAAGAGGGTTTGTTGTATTAGATAAGATTTTTTATATCACTAAAATATATAAAGCCCCTGAGCCACGTAGAACTTGGACTAAGAGTTGTTCTTTTTTCTGTTTTGCGATGGTTTGTAAATCTTTGGTTGATAACGTAGGTTGATTATTCGCTGTGACAATGACATCACCAGGACGTAATCCCGCACGCCAACCGGCACTATTTTCAGATGCACCAACGACTTGTACACCAACAACATGACCGTGTGGAGGTGAATCTTGTTCAAAGTTTCTGATGGCAATACCATATAAAAAAGGATTGTCTGACTGTAATTTTTGTTCATGTTTTTTTACATCAGTCACCATCGCTTTTAATGTAAGATCGCGACCATTTCGTTTAACAACAATTTTGGCTTCACTACCCACGCGCAATAAACTAATGGTTGTTTTAACTTGAGTGGCTTGAGTAATTTTGGTGTCATTAATCTGTGTGATCACATCACCTGCTTTTAAACCAGCCGCTTCTGCGGGCGAATTTTCATTGACTTGAGAAACTAATGCGGCTTGAAAACTTTCAGGATAGCCCATGGCTTGCGCTAATTCAGGTGTGAGGTGTTGAACAAAAATACCCATTAAACCTCGATGAACAGAGCCATACTTAATAATTTGTTGAGCTACATCTTTTGCCATATTAATTGGAATAGCAAAACCGATACCAACATTACCGCCATATAATGAAATAATTGCAGTGTTTATACCAATTAATTCGCCTTTAATATTTACTAGTGCGCCACCTGAATTGCCTGGATTAATGGCTGCATCTGTTTGAATAAAATTTTCGATTCCTTCGATGTTTAGATCGCTTCTTTTCATCGCGCTCACAATTCCGAAGGTCGCAGATTGGCTATTACCATAACTGTTTAGTCCAAAAGGATTCCCAATCGCTACAACATAGTCACCCACTTCAATATTGTCAGAATCAGCAATAGGAAGACTTTTTAGATTTTTGGCATCCACTTTCAACACGGCAACGTCTGTTTCACTATCTCCACCAATTAATTTGGCTTTTAAACGTCTGCCATCATTAAGGGTTACAGTAATTAAGGTTGCATTGCGAATAACGTGATCATTTGTAATGATAATTCCATCTTTAGGATCAATAATCACACCTGATCCTATACTTTGAAATTTTCTTGATTTTTCACCGGCCATGTTACCATTGTTTTCTGCTTCATTAAGTGGCGCACCACCAGGTATGACGCCTTGAACAGCAATATTTACAATAGCAGGCATTGCATTTTTTAATACAGGTGCAAGAGTTGCTACGGGTGTAGGCGTTGTTGCAAAGGCTTGTGATATGGCTAGCAAAGGCATAACCAATAAAATGGAGAGCAAACTTTTTCTCATGTTTTATCCTTAAACCAAATTAGAGAGGCTATTCTACCAGTTTGTGATTCACGCCGATAGGAATAGAATTGTTTTTCTTGTTCATATGTACAAGCATTTGATTGGTATACAGCGTTAACTCCAGCATGATTAAGAATTAACTCAGCAAGCATCGGTAAATTTGCATGCACGCCTGAGCCTTTGTTTTGAAATGCTTTTGTTACAAAAGGATAGCGCTGAATATAGTCATCACGTACATTTTTACCTGTTTCATAACAGGCCTGGCAAATGGCAGGTCCCACCCAAGCCATCAGTGTATTCGGCTGACTGTACATTTTTTTAAGCGTATTTTCTACGATACCATTTAGTAAACCCTTCCAGCCCGCATGAATCGCCGCAATTTCCGTACCTTGATGATTACATAATAAAATGGGCAAGCAATCTGCTGTCATGATTGCTAGAGGAGTGCTCTGGTTTCTGGTTACAGCGGCATCTGCGTTGCGATCCGGGTCATCATCGATGACAACACAATGATTGGTATGGGTTTGCAACAGCCATGCCGGTTGATTAGGTAATGAAAGCCGTGTAACTAGGTTACGACGATTGTGTTGTACATGTGCATCAACATCTCCAACATGTAACGCTAAATTATTGCCGTCATAAGGAGGCATACTCATGCCGGTTAATCTAGTGGTTGTTAACGCACAAATATTATCTGGAGCAGGCCAATTAGCGATTAAATCAAGCATATAAATGGTATATGTAGATGAAGGTGGATAGTACGTTAATCTATTTTTAGGTATTTTGCGAGAGCGTCCTGCACTAGATACAAGCCAATTCATTATTTAATAAGGTTAATAAAGCCTTAAAATCATCAGGTAGTGGTGCTGTGATGAGAAGTTCTTGTTGGGTTATGGGGTGGATTAATTGAAGAAAGCCTGCATGGAGTGCTTGTCTTTTAAATTGAGTCAGCAGATGACGCAGTTCCAAAGATAAACCAGCAGGTGTTCTGTTACGCCCCATATAGATTGGATCGCCGACAACAGGGTGATTGATGTGCGCCATATGTACTCTAATTTGATGAGTACGTCCTGTCATTAATTTAACATCTAACAATGTTAATCCAGCAAAGTGTTTATTGACAGAATAATGTGTAATGGCTTGCTTGCCGTGTTGGCATACGGCCATTTTTAATCGATTATGCGGATGACGACCATAATACGTATCAATTGTTCCACCAGAAATAACATGGCCATAAACAAGTGTTTGATAGTGTCGTTGAATTTCACGTGCTTGCATTTGTCTAATTAAATGGGTATGTGCAATAGCTGTTTTTGCAACGATTAATAGACCCGTTGTATCTTTATCAAGTCGATGAACAATGCCTGCTCGTGGTAACTGCTGTAAGCAGGAGGCATGATGCAGTAGTGCATTAACGAGCGTGTGTTCTGGATTACCCGCGCCTGGGTGTACAACCAACCCCGCAGGTTTATTCAGAATAATAAGATATTCATCTTCAAACATGATTTCAAGTGGGATATCTTCAGGCAGACAATGCGTGTTTTTTTCATCGATAATACGAGTTAAACGAACCGTTTCACCGCCATGTAGTTTATCTTTAGGCTTATATTGCTTTTCATTTAAAGTAATTAACCCTTTTTTTAGCCACGTTGTTAGTTGCGAGCGGGAGTAATCAGGGAATAATTGAGCGAGTACCACGTCAACACGTTGACCATGGTACTCACTTGAAACAACCGCATTTTTAATGTCAAGTTCGTTCATATTAAGCGGATAGATTTTGTTCTAACGATAATCGTCCGCGTAACGAGTTAGGTTGAGCATCAACGATATGGACATTCACAAACTGGCCTTTTAAATTTACAGGCCCACTAAAGTTCACCACACGATTACATTCAGTACGACCAGCCAGTTCAGTGACGTCTTTCTTAGATGTACCTGTCACTAAAACTCGCTGTGTACTACCTACCATGGCTTGGCTATAACGAGAGGCTTGCAATGAAATAGTGTCTTGTAATATTTTCAAACGTTGTTTTTTGACATCCATGGGCGTTTCATCGGGAAGATTTGCAGCCGGAGTGCCTGGGCGTGCGCTATAGATAAAACTAAAGGATGTATCAAAGCCTAATTCGTTAACTAAATCCATCGTATCTTGGAAATCACGTTCTGTTTCACCAGGAAATCCAACAATAATATCCGTTGATAAACGAATATCTGGACGTACTTTTCTTAGTTTACGAATTTTTGATTTAAATTCCAAGGCGGTATATCCACGTTTCATCATTGCTAAAATGCGATCAGAACCGCTTTGAACAGGTAAATGAAGATGATTTGCTAGCTCAGGTACTTCAGCAAACGCATTAATCAGGTTATCTGAAAAAGCCAGCGGGTGTGATGTTGTAAAACGAATTCTATCTAGTCCGTCAATGGCAGCTAAGTAGTGTATAAGTAATGCTAAATCAGCAATCTCACCATTTTCCATTTGGCCTCGGTAATCATTGACGTTTTGACCAAGTAAATTAATTTCACGCACACCTTGTAACGCTAGCTGATAACATTCGCTAAGCACATCATCAAACGGTCGACTGATTTCTTCGCCTCTTGTATACGGTACAACACAGTAGCTGCAATACTTACTGCAACCTTCCATGATAGATACAAAAGCAACAGGCCCTTCTGCACGCGGTGCGGGAAGGTGATCAAATTTTTCAATTTCAGGGAAGCTGATATCAACTACAGGTTTACGTGACTCCATACGTTCATTTAGCATAGCTGGTAGTCGATGCAAGGTTTGTGGCCCAAACACCAAATCAACAAATGGAGATCGCGTAAGAATAGAGCTCCCTTCTTGACTAGCAACACACCCGCCCACACCAATAATTACATGAGGATTTTTTTTCTTATAGTCTCGCCATTGACCTAATTGTGAAAATACTTTTTCCTGCGCTTTTTCTCGAATTGAGCAAGTATTTAATAAAATAACATCAGCGTCTTCAACGTTGTCTGTTTTTTCTAAACCGTGAGATTGTTTTAATACGTCAGCCATTTTAGATGAATCATAGTCATTCATCTGACAGCCGTTGGTTTTTATAAATAATTTTTTAGCCATGTTGTTCCTAAAAATCTATAGTTAAATATGTTTATCGTTTTTCTTTAATAAAAGGAATTAAAATTAAAGAGATAACCAGCATAATAGGCAGACAAGACAATGCATATTGATAGTCTGTAACGGAATAGATACGCACACCATTGATTAATGTACCATCCCATCGGGCATCAAGAAGCACTCCGATTAAAGGTTGTCCAATAGCGCCCCCCAGCATATTCGCGGCATTCATAAAACCCAGTGCTGCACCGCTAGATGCATTAATGTGCAAATCATGCATTAGCGTAAAGGAGGGCAAGAAGAAACTTGAAAAAAGACCAAACGTAAAAATCAAACCGGATAATAAAAACAGAGGTAAATTGGGAACGTATAATGTTACCAACATAAGCAAAAGCGTACCTATTGAACTTAACCATAGTAGTTTTTTATAAGAGTTTAAAAAGTTGGTTAGAAGTCCTGAAAGGGGGCTGCCAATAACCCAACCAAAAAACATCATTGAGACAATGCCTGCCGCAGTAGGTTTATCTAAACTGTAAGCCTTCATTAAAAAGGGTACGCCCCATAAGCCACCGAAAATAGAGGTTGATGCAAAAATTAAACCGCCATAAATCGCAAGCAACCAGCTTTGATTGCATCTTAAAACGCTTAGTAAACCTTTAAGCAAGGGTTGTTTTGTTGAGGCTTTCTTTTCAATGCGTTGAGCTTTTCCTAAATAGTCAGGGGAGTGACGCACAACAGATACGATTAATATAGCTAGAATGACACCAAAAACCGCTAAAAACAACATGGTGTGACGCCAACCAATATTATCAACTAATAATGCGAGGGGGGTTTCACCCAGCATGCTACCAAACATGCCAATCGTAACCATCAGACCTACAAGAAGAGAAAAACGTTTTGCAGGAAACCAGTTAGCAGCGAGCTTCATTGCACAAACCGCTGCAAACGCTGCTCCAAAACCAATTAATAAACGGCCAACAGCAATCATAGCTAGACTATTGGCTGTTCCAAATAAGATACAACCCAGTGCGCAAGAAAGGGCTGCTCCTGTTAATAAAAAGCGGGAATTATAATTATCAACTAAAACACCAACAGGAATTTGCATGCCGGCGTAAGAGTAAAAGAAGAAGGCGATCACGCTACCAAGCGCTGCACTATTAATTGAAAATGCCTTCATTAAATCTGGCACCATGACACCAGGTGAGACTTGAATTAAACACTCATAAAGATAAAAAAGAGCAGCTAAAGACCATATAATCCATGGAAGTGATTTGGGTATTCCAGGTTTTAAAGAAGATGATTTGCTCTTGGAATGTGTTTCTTGCATATTAATTGCTCACTTTAATCGGGCGCCATGGACGCAATGATACCTTGCTGAACAAAATATTTCAAAGAAAACCGTTAAAAGGGTTGCATAAATGCGTTTAAACTCAGTTTTTCATGCATACGATATTGATAAACGGCATAAAATGAAACAATGTTTTTGAGATAATTTCTTGTTTCACGCCACGGAAGTGTTTCAATCCAAATGTCCATTTCCTTTGGCACGTGATTTTTAACCCAGTAATTTGTTTGTTTAGGCCCGGCATTATAAGCAGACATCATGAGTATGGGATGATGGTGATATTGCATGGCTAATTGATTTAAATACGCAGTACCAATACTAATGTTTTTTTGTGGTGAAAATAATTGTTTTTTGTTCGAATACGCAATATGGGCTCGTTTAGCAATAGCATTTGCTGTGCCATGCATAATTTGCATTAATCCACTGGCGCCAGCTGGTGAGACGATATCTTCATTAAAGGAGCTTTCTTGACGAATAACAGCAAAGATTAATTCTTTGGGAATTTGATGTTGTTTGGCATTCGCTTCTACGAGTTCATGATGTGCTAGTGGGAATCTTAATGCAAGTTGATTATTTAATTCATCATTATTGCTTAGATAAATCGACTTGCCAAACCAATGTAGGTCGTTGGCTATCCATCTGGCTAATGTACTTTTGTCTTCTTTGGGTAGCTCACTAATAAAGTCATTTAACAATCTTGATGCCTCAACCATACGTTGAGACGCATGTAATGTTTTGATCTGATCGGTAATTGGTTTATAAGGAAGTAGGCGCTGAGGATTATTCGGCGTGGATTCGTTTTCAAATCGTGGTGATTTTTTAAGTTTTATACTGGCTAAAAAGCCGTAATAATTTCTTTTTTCTGCTAGTTTATTATAGATATTTACGGCTTGTTCTTTATCACCCAACTCATTCAGGGCGCGAGCCAACCAATATTGATTGCAAGGTTCATCTTTATTTGTTGATTGATTGATTAAAGCGACAATGTTTTTCCATTGGTGATGAATTAATGAATAGCGAATTTGCCATTCGAGTAATGCATCGTTATAAAAAGCGGGTTTAACTTGTTTAAACCAATCATTTGTATCTGGTTGATCTCGTATTGCTTTATACAGTGAAATATCGGCAAGAAACCTTTGTTTGAGGTTTTCTGTCATCAATTGTTGCGCTTGTGGTGTTTTAAATAGTTTTATCGCATCATCCATATGGTGCTGTATCATGCGTTGCAAACCATATAAATAAAATTCTCCATGCATAAAACCTGGAGGGATATGAGTGATGTTTTTTGGATTTTGATAAATGGTTGTTAATAAATCAGCATCTTGTATGCGTGCTGGTTTGAGTTGTTTGAGTAAGTATCGAGCAAGTGATACGTTATTTTGTTGTAATGCTAAAGCAATACGTTGTTGAATCAAGTCATTGCTAATTGAGTTGCTTTTTAGTAGGTCAGTAAATAAATGATCGCAGGCAATAGGAAGTGAAAGCCCATTTAACCATAATGATGGTAAACCCTCTTGGACTTGTTGATGTTTATTCTGATGGTATAAGGCGGTTAATGCATAACATTGCAGGTTCGTATCATTTGAACCTGTGTAATATTGGCTGAACGTTTCCCACTCTTTGTTGTAAGCTAATTGGTACAACCATTTTTCTCGTAATTTACGTGTTAATGGGGATGGTTGTTCTATAAAATTTAGAAACGCAGGATCTGGCGTTCGAGGTAGATTATTAACCCAGGCTGTGTAAGTTAAAAATTTTTCTAAATAGGCTTGGGCAGAGTGAGCATATACAGGTATATTAAGTAATAAACTTAAGGTAAATATGCCTATAGTCTGAATGACAAATGACATAAATTTATTCATAAGAGAGTTGTTGGCGCATGTTTGCAATGACCTGTTGGTAGTCATCACTGTTAAATATGGCAGACCCTGCAACAAATTCCGTAGCACCAGCGCGCGCAAGTTGGCCTATATTATCGGTTGTAACTCCCCCATCAACACAAATAGGTAGCTGGGGGTATAGTTTTCGAATTTTCGATATTTTATTGACCACCTCAGGAATAAGACGCTGTCCTGCAAATCCCGGATTAACAGTCATTATTAGTAGGTAATCAATACGGTGTAAACAATAGCTGATACAATCCATGGATGTTGCAGGATTTAACACCAAACCAGACTCACACCCTGATTCTTTGATGAGTTGCAAGCTTCTATCTAGATGTATCGTGGAGTCTGGATGAATACTAATGCGACTAGCTCCAGCCTTGGCAAACTGTTGAATGAGATCGTCTACGGGACTTGCCATGATATGAACATCAAGGGGAAAATGTTTAAAGTGCTTGCGTATGCTTTCACATAACAAAGGCCCAAAAGTTAAATTAGGCACATAGTGATTGTCCATTGCATCGATATGCAGCATATCTGCCCCTGCCTCAATGATCTCACAAATCTCTTGTTGAATGTTTGTGAGATCAGCTGACAGTAGAGAAGGCAAAATTTTAAACTTAGCTAACATCAAATGCCCCATTAAATGTTAGATTTAATGATAGTACTTCAACCCGGGCATTTAAAATGTCTGATTTTTTTTGCGTTGTAAGGTATCTTAAATCCAATGAGAAGGCGCTAAAGTCATCGAGAAAATAACTAGCACCAATCATTGCTTGGGCTGCGGGTGAGGTTGTTGTTTCGCTCACATTGATTGCGCCTACTTGATAACCAGGAACGGTGACTCCATCGATTTGATCGGAATATAAATCCATTTGAAGTGTATTTTTTGTTGATGCATAACCAATACCAATACCGATAAATGGTACTAAATTTGACTCAGGATCAATAGGCATAACATCAAAGTAACCATTAATCATGCCATACAGTGTGTTGGTTGAGCCTTCAAAATTATAGGCATTGTTGTCAGAGTTAGACAACGTTAAGTCATTTATTTGTAAGGAATTATAAGGGCTACCGTTATAACCTATTTGACCTTCTATTCGAAATTTCCCACATCGATAACCACCTTGACCTGCAATTTGTCCCATATGGCCATAATTTAGAGTAAAAGGAGTGTCAGCAGGGATTGTTAATGATGTAGGTGATGGAATAGTAAATGTCGAGGGAAATGTAAATTGGGCTGTATGAGTGGCATTAACCCCTAATAGGATGCCACCATATAACCCCTGCACTGGATTAAGTGCAAAGGCCGAACTGTTGGCTATAAAAAAAGCAAACAAACCTATTTTTTTCATTTTATCTCATCCGTAAGTCAATATTAATAACCATTTTTGCAAATTATTTGTAGTTTTTTCCATCAAAACGATATGTTGCACCTAAATTGGCTAAGTGTACCTGAAACATTTGACCCATGTCAGATACATTGGTTGTTGCAACATAACGATAACCTAAGCTCAACGCATAATTTTCAGCAAAATTATAAGTTAAACCGCCGGTTGCTTGATATGCAAATACACTATTTGCGTTAGAGAAACTGGTGAGACCAAAAGGGCCTGTGCTATCAAGCTTGCTCTGCACCCAAGCATAACCGATACCTGCTCCGAGAAAAGGTTGAAGAGGTGTAATCAAACCTGGAAAATCATAATAGACGTTAGCTAAACCAAGAGCGGCATTTGTATAGCCTGTTGGATTAGTTTGACGGATACCGTTGACATCAAAACGATTTAAGTTTGCTCTAACATAAGTTAACTCGCCTTCATAACGCATAGGATTACTTTTAAAGCCCAGACTACCACCTGCATCAAAACCAGATTGATAGCTGGCATGTTGGCGAGTTAAGCTTAGATGTGTTGCATCAATGTTACCTGGCACCCATGCATAACCACCAAATGCGCTCGAATACCATCCATCAATTGGTACAGCTGCATTGGTGATTGAAGCAGAAAAAAGTGCTGTAGCCAGTAATGCGAATCTTTTCATGTTTTATGTTCTTATTTGAAAAAGTTAACACATGGTAGCGATTTAGCGGTTTTTTGCAAGCAGAACGCTATTTTTTTACCGTTTACGCAGGCTTAAATGATTTTTTGTTTTATTTTGTGATAAAAAAAAACTCATGAATTGTTTTTTTTTGCCGATAAAAGAATTAAAGACAACGTCATTTAGGAGAAGCTCATGGAAATTATCTTTCATGGTCGACATGATAGCAGTGATGCGGCTAAAAGCTTACAAGGTGTGATACGTATGCTTAATGAGCGGTATCATATTGGGCAGTTTAGAGAAATGCATTTGTCCGTCACTTTAGTTGATGACACGGGTGAAGATGTTGAATTAATAGACAGTGAAACTGATCAGGCTTATCGAATTTTTGAGATTTATCGGCCAGGTCAAGAGTCATTGAAAGGCACAGGCAGACCTGCTTTAAAATTAGTTATTAATAATGGTTAATCATTGATAACTTTTGCACAACACCAAAGATCAACTTGTGCCACACCTTGCTTTTTTAGCGTACGCGCCAATTCGTTGGCCGTACTGCCTGTCGTCATTAAATCATCAACAAGTGTAATATGTTGATAATTTTTCCCCTTAATTTTTCCTTTAAGGCTAAACGCATTACGTAGATTACTTGAGCGCATTTTAGCATTTAATCCTGCTTGAGCAGGGGTGTTAACGATTTTTTTGCAAGCGTGTAGATCATAAGGGAGGTTTAGCTTTTTGTGTAATTGTTTAGTTAATTCAGCGGCTTGATTAAATCCTCGGGCTCTTAGACGCTTAGGATGCATAGGAACAGGAATAAGGCATTCTGTTTTGTAATGTATGTCAGGTAATGCGTTGATCATGAGCTGAGTTAAAAAAGTTAATAAATGAAGGCCTTCACGATACTTAAATTCATGCAATAAAACTCGTAATGGTTCATCAAAGCAATAAGCAGTAATTACGTTATCTATAAATGGTTTTTTTTGACAGCATCGACCACAAACTAAAAAATTGTTATCGGGTAAGGGCTGGGCGCAGTGCCGACAAGCAGGACCTAAAGGCGTTAATGATTGTTGGCAATCGTTACAAACGGCAAATACGTCAGAATGGTATTGATTGCATAATCCACAAATGGCAGGTAGCCGAAACAGTTGTGTTATACTCGCGATCTTTTGGCGCATATGCGTTGGATTTCTAATGGACTCCTATCGGATGATGAATGAGAAAAATAATATTAGCAATGCCTTTAATAAACATGCGACAGATTATACAAAAGCTGCAAAAGTACAGCATGAAATAGGTGAGCGTCTTTTTGAACGGTTGCATTATTTAAAAATCACCCCGAAATACGTGCTTGATTTAGGCTGTGGTCCGGGAGATTTTACTCAGCGATTAAAAAAACAGTATCCAAAAGCCCAAGTTGTAGGTCTTGATCTGGCCTTAAGCATGCTGACCCAAGCTAAAACAAAGCAATCCTTCATGCGTAAATGGGGTTTGGTGAATGCGGATATGAGCGCCTTGCCTTTTCCGGCAGGACTATTCGATCTTATTTTTGCAAATCAAGTGATACATTGGGCTCATCCATTATCAGCTGTTATAAAAGAACTAAACCGAGTGATGGTGCCAGGGGGCTGTCTCATGTTTTCAACATTGGGTCCAGATACCTTTACCGAATTACGACAAGCATTTTTAACGGTAGATCAATACGCCCATGTCAATGATTTTGCAGATATGCATGATGTAGGTGATTGTTTAATGGCTGAGTTTTTCTTAGATCCTGTGATGGATATGGAGCTACTAACAGCACATTATGCAAGTTTGCCTCATTTATTAAAGGCGCTTAAATCTCAAGCTATACCTAATATTCATCCGGCCCGTCATCGTGGGTTAATGGGTAAAAATAAATGGCGTAAGTTTGAGGCTGAAATAGTTAACCATTGTACGCCAGAGGGTAAATTCCCATTAACGTATGAAGTGGTTTATGGGCACGCCTGGAAGGGAGCTCAACGTAAAACAGCAAAAGGTGTTGAAACGGTGATTTCCATCGCTGATCTAAAAGCAAGCCTTCATGCTAAACGCATTTAACTGCATAATATCCAGTCCGAGCCCACATAAAGTGTGTGACATAGGTAAACAAACATTTTATGTCTAAAATTTAGATTGGTTTGTTTTTCATGCATGCAAAAATTGACAACTTGTCCATGCTTCTGTTTGAATCCTTAAATTGAACTATCAGCGAGAGCAATATGGAATTCGTCAGCCGTTATGTGGCACATACCCCTGATCAACATGGAGTGATCAACTATAGTGTTGAAGAACATCATGTATGGAAACAGTTATTTCAACGCCAAATGAAATTATTACCAGGGCGTGCTTCCAATGAGCATTTAGCCGGTTTAAACGTATTAGGAATTACAGCCGATCATATCCCGCAACTTCCTGAATTAAGTCTGCGTCTTAAAGCACTATCGGGATGGGAAATCTCTCCTGTTCTTGCTTTAATATCTGCTCGAGAGTTTTTTGAATTACTCGCAGCTCGCCGTTTTCCTGCGGCAACATTTATTCGCTCCCAAGAAGAATTAGATTATGTGACAGAGCCTGATATATTTCATGAGTTATTTGGCCATTGTCCCATGTTAACAGACAGAGTATATGCTGATTTTATTCATGATTATGCGTGTCTTGTACTCAATCGACCCGAATCTGAATGGGCATTATTACAGCGTTTATTTTGGTTTACTGTTGAATTTGGATTGATTAATACCAGTGATGGATTACGTGCTTACGGTGGTGGAATTTTATCTTCAATTAGCGAAACCGTATACAGCGTTGAAAGTGATGTGGCGATGCGGGTGTTATTCGATCCATTGGTTGTGTTTAGAACACCTTATCGAATTGATCGACTGCAGTCTGTGTATTTTGTCATTAACAGTTACCAAGAATTATTTGACTGCGTGAATACAAATCTTGCTGACTTAATTAAACGGGCACATGAATTAGGTGAGTATCCGCCTTTTTTCCCTGTGGATGACAATAACCCAAATATTCATATTCACGCGTGCTAGACATGAGTACGTTTTTCATAAATCTTGGTTGATATACTGTATTGCCGCATCATCTTTGATATTTATTGATCACTTTGATTACATAATGATATAGTGTGTGATTTATTGTCAATAAAGGTGTTGTGATGATGCATGCAATAGAGCTTGATAGGGGTGAAGATGAGGCTTATGCGACCTATGAACCTTATGAACAAGGGGCGGATGTTCATCAAGAAGCATTTAAACTGAACTATGAAGAAGTAGCTGGCCCATATAGAACGATACGTATTGCAGGACAAATGCTACTGTCCACAAAAAATCTTTATCATGCATACTTGATTAAGTTGGCTTGTCCTGGATTCACGTTTGAATCTGAGCTGACAGAAGAACTCTTTGAACGAATGAATCAAGATGATCAGGTTAGTCTTGCAGCCACACTTTTTTTGGCTCAGTTGTCTTATAATGAAACAAGAAGTCCAGGCGAAAGAGTAGCACTGGGTGCAGCATTAAAAGATTTTCATGAGGCAGGGGATAGTCTTGTTAATTTTCCTCCAAATTTAGGGCCTGATTTTAATCTAGCCATTTTTGATGATGATG
>CAZNVR010000002.1:17761-25586 GCA_964576655.1 uncultured Legionella sp.
AAAAAAATAGCTCTTGAGTTAGCAAATATATATTATGAAAATCTTGAAGTCACTATAGATGATATTCAACACGTTATTAAAACATATTTTACGACGGAAGAGGAGATTCAATCAATCACAGATGACTTTATTGAACAAATAGTTCATGCGAAAATTAATAAAAAACGTATGGAGTTACGTTCATTATTATCTGAAGAAAATATCATTTAAGTTGCCATTGATTTATTACGTAAATCCCAATCGGTCTTGCTGCCAGTTGATAAGCCATCCCTTTGGATTCGTCTCGCGACGTGGTGGAACAATGTATTTAATCCTGAAAGGGCCAATACTAATGAATCGAGTTCTCGTTTAGATGGATATAAAGCTGCTATATCTAAAACGCTAGACAAATACATCAGTTGGTGGAAATTAAGTTGGTTTGGACATCACCATGATGCTCGAGCAAGAACAGTTAAAGAAGCAATTCAATGCGCTGATAGCACGGTTGAAATTCAACATATCCTGAAGCGTCAACAAGCCATAGTTGCCCCTGATAATCAGAATAATTTACCCGTCACCAGCTGGATTGACTCACGCTGGAATGAATTCAATACAGTTAAGAATAAATACCCTGTTAGTCAATCAGGATATTTCAAAGTCCTCTCGGAGGCTCTTTCTATTGATGCCTCTAATCTTAATTTTAAACCCTAATGGTTATTTATATATCGCGCTTTATACGCGATATATAGAATAATTATGGCTAGCATATGAATGCTTAAAAAAACTCAAAAAAATCGAATTTTATTTTGTTTGGTGAGTTTGTCATGATGTTATGGTATTCATCATTGTAAAATCAGTTAACTCTTGTTAATATCCATGCACTATTTGTGTGCAATGCAGGAGCAATTTTTGATAATAAAAGTACTTATTGTTGATGACCATGCCTTGGTACGAATGGGAATTAGACGTTTATTAGATGATTTACCGGATATGTCTGTAGTTGCAGAAGCAGAAAATGGAGAAAGCGCATTAATGCTTGTGAAAACACATTTGCCTGATGTGGTTTTATTGGATATGAAAATGCCAGGAATGGATGGTTGGGAAGTTATAAGGCGTCTTAAGAAAAGCAATCCCCATGTTAAAATTATTGCTGTAACAGCAATCAGTTCAGACTCTATACCCAGCAGGGTACTTCAATTAGGTGCCATGGGTTATTTGACGAAAGAATCAGGCCCAGATGAAATGGCGAAAGCGATTCGAAAAGTATTCTGTGGTGAGCGTTATCTAAGTGCGAAAGTAGCGCAAGAAATGGCAATTAATAGTCTTCAAGATTCTCAAGAATCTCCTTTTGCATGCTTAACTGAACGTGAAATGCAAGTTATGTTGATGATAACAAATGGTTTAAATATGCAAGACATGATCGATCGTTTATTTTTAAGTGCTAAAACAATTAACGGTTATCGGTATCGCATGTTTGCTAAATTAGATGTTAAAAATGATGTGGAATTAACCTATTTAGCCATGAAACATGGATTGACTGAACGTCCGTCCAATCCTATAATTGATTAATGAATGATCATATCGTCGATGCGCTTCGAGTATTTCTTGCTAACCTAACTTCTGAGCCTGGTGTCTACCGGATGCTAGATCATGAGGCTTGTGTATTATATGTGGGTAAAGCCTCTAATTTAAACAAACGTGTGAATAGCTATTTTAGTAAACATATCGTAGGTGCAAAAACCAAATCATTGGTGAGTCAAATTGCATCCATTGAAGTGAGCGTTACACGTAGTGCAACTGAGGCGTTGTTATTAGAAAGTAATCTTATTAAGTCGCTTCGCCCTAAATATAATATCTTAATGAGGGACGATAAAACTTATCCATTTATACATCTCTCTTCCTCTCATGCTTTTCCACGTATGGAATTAACACGAGCGAAGAAAAAACCACAAAAGGGTGATTTTTTTGGACCTTATCCAAGTATTGCTGCGGTGCGTGAAACGTTAAGTATTATTCAAAAAGTATTTAAAATTCGAAATTGTAGCGATCATTTTTTTAGCTCACGTTCAAGACCCTGTTTGCAATATCAAATTAAACGATGTAGTGCGCCTTGCACGAATTTTATTTCAGTGGATGAGTATCAACGGACACTAAAAGATGCCAAGCTTTTTTTGCAAGGTAAAAGCCAGCAGATTATTGATGCGTTAGTTCTACGTATGAATCATGCCGTTGAAAATTTAGCCTTTGAAGATGCGGCTGTATTACGTGATCAAATTAAAAAATTGCGAGTTGTGCAAGAACAACAGGGTATGGTGCAATTAAGAGGTGATGCTGATGTTATCGTGATCGAAGCACGTCCTGGATTTGCATGTATTCAATGTGTGACCGTGCGAGAAGGCGAGGTATTGGCGAGTAAAAACTTTTTTCCTTCTGTGCCGTTATTGAGTCTGGATGATGCAACGTCGTTATGGCAGCATGTATTTACAGCATTCATTGCACATTATTATGTGGATACCCCTGATAGAATCCCTGCTTTAATCCTAACCGATCACGAGATTGATGATTTATCGGCAACCCAAGAGCTGTTAAGTGAATTACGTGGTAAACGTTGTCAAATACAGTTTCAAACTAAAGGTACAAAAGCACGATGGGTCGATTTTGCACTCAATAATTTACGTCAATCTGTGGCGGAACATACTACCTCAATCCACACAATGTCTCATCGCTATCAAGCGTTATGTTCACTGATTAATATTCCATATCCCATTAAGCGTATGGAGTGTTTTGATATCAGTCATACACAAGGCCATGCAACGATTGCATCTTGTGTTGTTTTTAATGAGCAAGGGCCTAGTAAACGAGATTATCGTCAATTTAATATTACAGGTATTACACCTGGAGATGATTATGCAGCAATGGAACAAGCCATTACTCGTCGATTAAAACGTTTGGCACAAGAAAACAACTTGCCTGATGTATTAATCGTTGATGGAGGAAAGGGACAAATGAGTGTTGCTTCTCGAGTGATTCATTCCTTAGCACTTGAGCGTTTAACCTTGGTAGGGATTGCTAAAGGAGCTGATCGCAAAGCAGGGCTTGAACGATTAATTATTGGTGAAGGAACGCAAGAAATCACATTGGCAGCAGATTCGCCAGCGCTACATTTACTTCAACATATTCGAGATGAAGCACATCGATTTGCAATTACAGCTCATCGTAAAAAAAGACAAAAAATAAGCTTGGAATCGTCATTAGAGCGAATTGATGGGGTCGGTGCAAAAAGACGCCAAGCATTATTAACACGATTTGGAGGATTACGAGAATTAGCTCAAGCACCTATTGAAGAAATAGTAAAAGTAAAAGGGATTAGCCCGAAATTGGCAGAACAAATTTATCAGCATTTTCATTAAATAATTAACACTAACTTTCAGGAAGAAAAAACACAATTTGATCTAAAAATAATCTAACAACGCATTTGCTCTGTTAATACTGTTTTATCATCGACTTATCTTGCATTAAAGGCTAAACTTTTATTAAATGTTGCCGAAACATGAATAAAGCGTAACTGAAATTAAGGATAGTGACATGAAAAGGATGATCGTCTTGGCGGCATTGTGCTTGCCATCAATAGCAATGGCTGAGTGGGTTGAACCAACAGAAACACCGGATACTGTATATGAAGTGCCAGCTGATAAGCCTGCTGTTAAAAAAATAGCGGCTCCTAAAGTCGTGACTCCTGAAGTTAAAGCCCTTCCAATTTATTATGGTCCAGGCCTTTGTGAAGCGGCTAGTGCTAAATATGAATGTGTAAAAGTGACCAAATCACAAAGTTGGGAGAGCATGTATCCTGATGAAAAACAACGTGATTTAGTGCAACGTGTGAATCGAAATTATAATTATCTTTATCAAGGCAAAACCCTGTCTGTTCCTCGTGATTTAGAACACCTTACCGTGTTAGATATTTCTCCATTCCCTCATAAAATTCAGGGTGAAACTGAAAAATTAGTGATCGTTGATCAAGATAAACTAGCGTGGGCGGCATATGATGCGCAAGGCAATTTGGTTAATTGGGGACCTATTGCATCTGGTAGTGATAAGTGCTCAGACAGTAACCGCGCATGCCGTACATTAACAGGTATTTATCGTGTGTTTAGTAAAGAAAGTGAGAAATGTAAATCGGATGTGTTTCCTATTGGTAAAGGAGGCGCGCCCATGCCTTATTGCATGTATTTTCACAAAGGATTTGCTATGCATGGTTCTGCAGACATGCCTGGGTATCGAGCTAGCCATGGCTGTGTTCGTATGTTTACCCGCGATGCAAAATGGTTAAATGAAAATTTTGTTGATTCATCTAGCGAGCGTAACAACAATATGGGAACCAAAGTGGTGGTTCGTCCTGTCATTACAAATGGTATAACATTATGAATAAATTAATGAGCAGTGGATTTAGTTTGTTGCTATTCATGAGTGCAGGGCTTAATGCTGCAATTGTTGATGAATCTAAATCGCCTCTGGGTTGTCGAGATCAAGGCTATCACTTTAAGTTAAATGTATTAAAAATTGAGCCTCAAGCACCCGGGGATCGACAATCGTTATATTTTATATTTAATAAATTAAATCAGCCTGTTAATTTATATCAAATGTTAGGGGATGAAAGTGTGCGTAGCATGCCCTTAAATCATGTAATAAATGGCCAACAGTGGTCTGTTTTATCTACGAGTCAAAAGCAATTGAAATATATTTGTACTATAGATGATCCCTCTTCGAAACGCGGAAAAATTGTAAATTGTGCTGATAGCGTTAAAGTTTGTGAGTATGCGCGAGTTAAATATGGGTTAAACAACCGTGGTAACTATTGGTTTTCAAGCAGTACGAATAGAAACAGAGCGGTTGCGGATGTGCTTCATTACGGAATCATTCCAAGATAGTTGGCTTAAATCATCTGTGGAATATACATAATTAATAGGGGAAGACAATGAAATCGCCGATGCCCTGGTTATTTTTACTCGCTACAGCAAATGTTGGAGTAACATTTGCTGACAGTGGTCTGGATGCATATCGTCAAGGAGACTATAGCCAAGCGGTACAACGTCTTGCTGATAAGTCAACGAAAGATCCTGTGATTGAATATTATATGGGACGCATGCGTTTATATGGTTATGGTCAATTAAAAAATAATGCAATTGCGATACGCCATTTTAAAGCTGCCGCGGAAGGGGGCTTATTGCCTGCTCAACAAATTATGGCTCGTTATGAATTATTAGAAGAAAAAAATCCTGAAAAAGCACTCTATTGGGTTAAAAAAACCGCTGACTTGGATGATATTCAAGCACAAATGTTTTGTGCTGCAGCCTATCGGTATGGCGTAGGGGTTAAACCCAATTCTGATATAGCCAGACGGTATTATATTGCTGCGGCTAAAGGTGGGGATAGTATTGCTCAGTACACGCTGGCTCAGAGTTTTCTTGAAAGTCATCAATCGGCCAATAAAACATTAAGTTTAATTTGGTTAAATAAATCTGTTGCACAAAATAATCCTGAGGCCCAAGTGTTATTAGGTGAGTTGTATGCTACGGGTAAGTTCGTAGATAAAGATTTAAAAAAGGCACACGAGATGGTGAATTTAGCCATTGCACAAGGTTATGTGCCAGCAATATATCAAATGGGCGAATTAGCACGTTTAGAAAATAATCTTCCTTTAGCCATTGAGTGGTATACAAAAGCTGCAAATGCTCATTATAGTCCTGCTGAAGTGGCCTTAGCGAAACTTTATTTACAAGAAAAAAGCGCGATGTTTAACGCACATAAAGGGTTTTTATGGATGTTAAAAGCGGCTCAAAATGGCTCTGTTGAAGCGCAACAAACGCTGGCTCAAATGTATAAAAAAGGCCAAGGTGTTGATGTTGATGATAACTTGGCAAAAGAATGGCAGCAACGTGCGGCACTGGCAATAAAAGGCACACCTGAAATTGCAGAAATGAAAGCGGCTAACTGGTTAAGTAATGGTAAAGCCAATTCGTTTGCGGATACACAGTTTAAACAACGTGGAATTTTTACCGCTTGGAGTAATCCTGTTGCATTAAAAGAAAATGATTATAACCAACCGCCCCAATTGGATGTGGTTACTCGTGATAAACTGTATAAGCCACAATTTGTAATGATTAGTCCTGATAAAATAGCTATCAGTGAATATTATGATGCGCTGGTCAAATTGCTAGGTGGGTTAAAACCTGAACCATTAATTCTCCCTCATTATCAAGTAACAACAGTTGACGCAGCTCAGCAGGGCACACGAATTCAAGAGTTAGAAAATCAGGCTGTATTGGGTAATTCAGATGCCCAATTTGATTTAGCACAGTTATATGATCAAGGCATTGGTGTTCAACAAAATACGCAAGAAGCCATTAAATATTATCGCCTGGCCGCAGCACAGCAAGATTTACGTGCGCAATATAATTTGGCTGTTTTATATCTAGAGGGGCGTGATGCAAATAAAACCCATAAAAATGGATTGGAATTACTTGAAGATGCTGCATTTAAAGGCAATGCCTTAGCTGAATATGCGCTAGCTCGTATTTATGAACAAGGGTTTCATGATGCAAATAATCAAGTAAATATTCAACCTGACCTTGCAAAAGCAATAGCAATGTATAATTTGGCAGCTACAAATAATTATGGACTTGCACAATATCGTTTGGCTGAATTATTAGTGCGTGAAAAAGTCGCTGATCAATCTAAAATAGCAAAAGCTGCACGCAACCAAATCATCAAAGAATTGTATCAAAATGCATTTAATAATGGCGTGGCTGTTGCAGCACTTCCATTAGCATTTTTTAATGCAATGGATGCAGATAAGACAAAACAAGAGCTTGCATTTAATGTTGCAAAAGAGTCAGCAAAAGCAGGTAACAAAGAAGCCGCTTTGTTACTAGGATTAATGTATGATGCCGGTATTTCTGTACCAGCCAGCCCCTTAGATGCCGTGCATTGGTATCAAGAAGCGGCAGCAAATCCTATCGGTGCATTTCTATTAGGAACTCATTTAAGCGAAGGTACTGGCGTATCTAAGGATGTTGTTAAAGGACAAACATTATTACAGCAAGCAGCAAATGCAGGTTTTTCATATGCTAATTTAAATTTAGCCGTGTTATTGCAACAAGAAGGCAAAGACTTTTTACCTGAATTAAACAAGTCGTTGGCTCAAGGCAACAGTACCGCAGGTCTTTTACTAGCCGATTATTATTTGTCTCTAGCTAATAATGAACAGCAAATGAAGCAAGCGCATGATATTTATTTACACATAGCAGAAACAGGTGATATGAGTGGTCAACTTAAATTGGCTTACATGTTAGAGCATGGTATGGGTGTGCCTGTTGATATTGCCAGTGCACAAACATGGTATACCGCTGCTGCAGAGCAGGGTGATCCTATTGCACAATATTTAATGGGAAATCTCTACCAAATGGGTCGAATAGACATTAAACCCGATTATGACCAAGCCAAAAAATGGTATAGCAGTGCACAATCTAATTATGCTCCTGCGGCCAATGCGTTAGGATTTCTATTTGATACAGTGGATGATGATTATACACACGCATTAGCAGGGTATGAAAAAGCAGCAGCATTGGGTGATGTTGTTGGTTTATTTAATGCCGGGCTAATTTATCAGTATGGTAAAGGACGAGCGGTTGATTTTAAAAAAGCGGAAGATTATTTCACGCGTGCCGCAGCACTTGGAAGCGTGCAAGCAATGGTGCAATTAGCTGATATTTATTTAAATGGTTTGAATAATCAGGAAAAAGCATTAAGTTGGTATAAAAAGGCTGCTGATTTAGGTGATCGAAAT
>CAZNVR010000002.1:25596-27784 GCA_964576655.1 uncultured Legionella sp.
GTTGTCTGAAACGGGTGTTGCGACAAAACTGAATTATCCTGATGCTATTAAATATTATCAATTGGCTGCAAAAAAAGGCAATGCAAACGCTAAATTAGCTTTGGCCAGAATGTATCAATATGGTTTAGGAGTAACTAAAGATTCATCGCAATCGGTTAAGCTCTATAAAGAATTAGCTGCAGAAGATAATGCGTATGCGCAATATCAACTAGCCATGTTTGATTATGATGAAAAAACAGCTAAATTTGCAACAAGCCAAAGCCTGCAGTTATTACAAACAGCAGAAGCCAATGGTAGTCCTCAAGCACGTAATGTGTTGCAGCGATTAGATAGTTTAAATCATGAGAAAACAGCCAGCTTTATTGAGCCTGTAGTAAAACTCCCTTCATCCAAAGGAGAGTCGGCTGACTTGATGTACATGGATGCGTTAAATGCTTGGAATCGTGGAGATGAATTATTGTCACGTATAATATTAGGACGTATTTTAAATCAATATCCAGATTATACGCCCGCTAAACAAGCGAATGAACAGTTAGGACAGGGATTAAAGATAAAGATAGAAGCATTGGGATAATAAGTATGAGTGATCTAGGGTAGTCTAATATCGCGTTTTATGCGCGGTATTTACTTCTCTTCTATGACAGCAGGGTTTACTTTATTATTGACTCGAGCGTTTGCCTGGGGTCAATAAGCCTTAGTGTATTAAATTAAATATAACTCCTAAAATAATCCCTCGTATAACATCTGTGAGTAAAAAGAAAATAATATTGAAGACGTTGATTAATAACGCCAAACATTCTAATCCAACCCCTCTTAAAATTTTAGGAAAAGAATAAGTGGGTTTGTTAAAAATAGCCCAGATTAATAAAAAGATACCTTGAATAATACGGTTAATGCTCTTGAAAAATTTAGACACTATTCTCAATGGATGGTAAGTCGTATGTAATAATTTAATGTAATTTTTATCACGTTTACGTTTCCAAAATGTTGTTGCATTTTTAAAATGGTGTTTTGCATTGTCCATATAAAATACAGGCAAATTTTGAGTTGTAGATTTTGAATAGAATTGCATAGCTATTTTTTCTTTATTATTTTTGCGATAGGCCTTCGCATGACACAATATTTCTGGATCCCGCGAACAAGTCGCGGGACGTAGGGCTTCAGAAGATGAATTCAACAGACCCTAATTTTTCTAGATCAAGTCTGATGAATTAAGCAAACATCACTGAGTATTTAAAATAAATTAGCAACCTTGTAATGGATTAGGCTTCTTCATCATCCCAGCTTAAAGTGCCACCGGCTTGATATTCAATAACGCGAGTTTCAAAGAAGTTTTTCTCTTTCTTTAAATCCATCATTTCACTCATCCATGGGAATGGATTTTCAGCGCCTGGATATTGCTCAGGTAAACCAATTTGGTTTAAGCGACGGTTCGCGATGAAATGCAAATACTCTTCAAACATTTCTGCATTCATACCTAAAATACCATTAGGCATGGTGTCTTTGGCATATTGATATTCCATTTCAACACCGTCTTTGATTAATTTAATGATTTCCTCTTTGAATGCAGGCGTCCAAAGATGTGGGTTTTCAATCTTAATTTGATTGATAACATCAATACCAAAATTCATATGCATGGATTCATCGCGCAAAATGTACTGGAACTGCTCAGATGTTCCTACCATTTTGTTACGTCGACCCATTGATAATATTTGTGTAAATCCAACGTAAAAGAAAATGCCTTCAAACACGACATAAAATGCAATTAAATCACGCAAGAGACGTTGATCATCTTCTACAGTACCTGTGGTGAAGTTTGCATCGCCTAAGCTTTGTGTGAAAGGAAGAGCCCAAGATGCTTTTGTTGCAACAGAAGGTATTTCACGGTACATGTTAAATACTTCTGCTTCATCCATACCTAAACTTTCGATGATATATTGGTAGGCATGTGTATGCAGTGCTTCCTCAAAGGCTTGGCGTAGCAAGTATTGTCGGCATTCAGGGTTTGTGATGTGCCGATAAACTGCAAGTACCAAGTTATTCGCTACCAACGAATCAGCTGTTGAGAAAAAACCTAGGTTGCGCTTGATAATGATGCGCTCATCTTCTGTTAAACCATTGGGATCATTCCATAGAGCCAAGTCTGCACTCATGCTGATTTCATTGGGCATCCAATGATTCGCACACG
>CAZNVR010000002.1:27794-42170 GCA_964576655.1 uncultured Legionella sp.
CTGTTAAGTATTTATCCCAAGCCCATGTATATTTAAAGGGAACCAATTGATTCAAATCAGCACGACAATTGATGATTTTTTTATCATCCACATGAATTCTATCCGCACCCAATTCGGGGATTTCAAGCCCGGTTGCACCGGGATGTAACGGATTGAATGAATGATCAGCCATTGTTGTATTCGTTGTATTAGACATGTTTTTGTTCCTTAAATTATTGGCATGCTTCGCAATCTGGATCAAGAATTGAGCACACTTTGGGTTCTTCTAGTTTGACAGCATTCAACGCGCCATCTGTTACTGTAGATTTTTCAGCATTACTTGCGCCTAAACTTCGTAGATAATACGTTGTTTTTAAACCACGCAACCAAGCTAAGCTGTATAAATCATCTAGTTTTTTACCGGATGGTTTCGCCATATAAATATTAAGAGATTGAGCTTGATCAAGCCATTTTTGTCGGCGTGATGCAGCTTCAATGAGCCAATTAGGATCAATCTCAAAGGCTGTTGCATAACGTGCTTTTAGTTTTGCAGGAATACGATTAATGGGCTGTACGCTACCATTGAAGTATTTTAAGTCATTGACCATCACTTCATCCCACAAATTAAGCGCTTTTAAATCAGCCACTAAATAAGGGTTGACTACAGTAAATTCACCTGACAGATTCGATTTAACATAAAGATTCTGATAAGTTGGCTCAATGGATTGTGACACACCACAAATGTTTGAAATTGTAGCAGTCGGTGCAATTGCCATCAAGTTAGAATTACGAATACCTTGTGTACGAACTTTTACTCTTAATGCTTCCCAATCCAGTGTTTGTGATTTATCTTGAGCCAGGAATTGTCCACGAGCTTGTTGTAGCATGCTAATAGAATCAATGGGTAGAATGCCCTTGCTCCATAACGAACCTTCATAGCTTGAGTATTTACCACGCTCACGAGCCAGTTCACACGATGCATTAATTGCATAATAACTGATAAGCTCCATAGAGGTATCTGCAAAGTTAACGGCTTCTTGTGATGTGTAATCAATGCCTAGAGCATACAATGCATCTTGAAAACCCATTAAACCTAAACCAATAGGACGATGCTTCAGATTTGAATTACGCGCTTGTGGCACAGAATAATAATTAATATCAATCACGTTATCCAACATCCGAATAGCTGTGTTGACGGTTTGTTTTAGTTTATTTTCATCTAATTGCCCATTGATGATGTGAGCAGGTAAATTAATACTACCTAAATTACAAACAGCAATTTCGTCTTCTGATGTGTTTAACGTAATTTCTGTACATAAATTTGAGCTATGAATAACACCTGTGTGTTGTTGTGGTGAACGTAAGTTGCATGCGTCTTTGAATGTTAGCCAAGGATGGCCTGTTTCAAATAGCATAGACAGCATTTTACGCCATAATTTAATGGCAGGAACAGTTTTAACGTTACTTAATTCACCACGACGTGCTTTTTCTTCAAACGACGTATAAAGTGTTTCAAATGCCTGGCCATAGCTATCATGTAAACCTGGTGCTTCATCAGGTGAAAACAACGTCCAATCTTCATTGGCTTTAACACGTTGCATGAATAAATCAGGGATCCATAACGCTGTATTCATATCATGGGTACGGCGACGATCATCACCAGTATTTTTACGTAACTCAAGAAACTCTTCTACATCACGATGCCAACATTCAAGATAAGCACAAACAGCTCCTTTACGTTTTCCACCTTGGTTGACGGCCACGGCTGTTGCATCAGCAACATTTAAAAATGGAACCACTCCTTGAGATTTACCATTGGTGCCCTTAATGTGAGATCCCATCGCACGAACAGGTGTCCAGTCATTACCCAAGCCGCCTGCGAATTTAGACAATAGTGCGTTATCTTTTATCGCACTGTAAATGCCGTCAAGATGATCAGGTACTGTGGTTAGATAGCAACTGGATAATTGTGGGCGCACGGTGCCTGAATTAAATAGCGTTGGTGTTGATGACATGTAATCAAAAGAAGAGAGCAAGGTATAAAATTCAATGGCTTTTTCTTCTTTGTTTTGTTCACGAATAGCAAGTCCCATAGCAACACGCATAAAAAATGCTTGGGGTAATTCGTAACGAACCCCTTGATCATGAATAAAATATCGATCAAATAATGTTTGCAAACTTAAATAATTAAATTGCATGTCACGTTGAGGCAATAGAGCTTTTCCTAGACGGTCTAAATCAAATTCAGCTAGTTTTTGATCAAGAATGCCTTGTTCGATACCATGAGCAATATAGGCCTTAAAATAAGGAGGATAAAGAGCTGCCATATCATCAAATGTTGCATCTTTTTTCATATGCAATTTACCTAATGCATCTATACGCATGTTATCTAATAACAAACGTGCACTTACATAAGTATAGTTAGGCTCTTTTTCAACCAATGTTCTTGCTGCCATAATTAATGATTTATGAACTTCTTCAAGCTTGGCTTGGTTGTAAAGATTCCTTAGAGCATCTTTAATAACAGGTTCAGGTTTAACATTGTCTAAATCTCGGCATGCTTCGTTGACAATGGTATTTACCCGCAACATATCCAAAGGTTGAAGACTACCATCAGGCATTGTGATAATAAGCGTTTTAGGATCATTATGAGTGGTTTGTTTAGCCTCTATTTCACGGGTCTTGCGACGCTCTTCACGATAGAGTACATAAGCTTTTGCCACCATATGTTGCTCTTGGCGCATTAATGCCAATTCAACTTGATCTTGAATATCCTCAATAAAAATCGTGCCACCGCTAGGAAGACGGCGTTGGAATGTTTGAGTGATTTGTTTCGCCATTTCATCAATTAATTGACGGATACGCGCTGAACCCGCGGCAGTGCCACCTTCAACTGCAATAAATGCCTTGGCAATAGCTACTTTAATTTTGTTATCGTCATAAGGAACGGGCTTACCTGTTCCATTGCGATTCATGAATTTCAATGCTCCGGGTGATGTAGCATTTAATTCCAGTTGATTGGAATAGATAACATCTTGTATTGGCTCAAGAATATCTGACATGCTTGTCTCCGGAAGAATTTAGTTTGGTGTAAAACACTATATCTAGTTGTTTTTTGATAGTGGTCACACAAGATAAGGGATTTTTATGTTTTCGTCAAGAAATAACTCTGGGTAAAAGATGGGTAAAAACTGTGGATAAGATGTGGGTATTTCAAAATATTAAGTTCTGGGTTTTACAACTATTGCATCACTCACATTAGCAAAGCCATGAACATTAATTTGAAACAATCCCATGTGAGCATTTAGTTGGCTTGAGCTTCCACCATCTAAATTAATCGCATTGTTGCAATTTAACGGCGTGGTTTTTAATAACTGAGCTAAGGCTGTGGTGGTCATTGGTGAATTATTTGTTACAAGAATAATAACACGTTGATTTGATGTAATTCCTAATGCTGAGCGTTCAGCATACCCTGTTTTAAGAGAAGGTATTTGGCCGTTGACTAATAAACGTGGTCCACTTTGCACAGCAAAATCAACCTGGTTATCACTTGTATATTGCTTTAAGCTAGAAATATATGGCGTTTTGTTTTTGATGTAAAAAATTCCCCACCAACTGATGTGTTTTAACGGGCTATGTTGTTGTTGATTACCAATACGCAAACCAAGAGGCGCATAATTTCTATCAAAAAAACCTCCATTAATAGTGATTAACGCATTGCTATGGTGTGCAAATGCATCCACAGATGCATTGTGAAGCGATAAATCATTAGCCATAATTAAATCTAGTTTATTTTTTTTAAGATCAATACGGAATGCATGAATATGTGACCATGGAATTAATACATTGGTATTCATGTCAATATACTCTATACCAGGTGCTAGCTCTCTCCATTCTAGAGCCATAGATTTGTGAGCTCCCAACATTAAAATGCATGAGAGCAAAACATATTTGAGATACGAATTGCAACGAATGATGGTTTGCCTTGGCATATTAATATTGTATCCTTAAGTTCATACAAATCTCTGGAACCATCATGAAAACATTACCGCAAGCTATCAATAAAACCCAGCTCAAGTCAACCCATGAACTAACGAGACTGATGGACGATGTATTACGACGTGCCCGTCAATTTGGCGCAACAAGTGCGTCTGTTGTTGTTAATCACGACAGTGGGTTTTCAGTTGACGTGCGCATGCGTGAAGTGGAAACAGTCGCTTTTAGTGAAGATCGCGGGGTTGGTATAACGGTATACTTAGGTAAGCAAAAAGGGTCTGCTAGTAGCAGTGACACCTCAGAGAAAGCATTAGACGCGATGGTTTTAGCGGCCCTTGATATTGCTAAAGTAAGTGCATCAGATGTTTGTTTTGGTTTACCTGAACCGGAATTAATGGATGTAGGTTTTGTTTATCCTGAGCTAGATTTATATCATCCATGGGATATTACACCAGCACAAGCCATTGAAATGGCATTGCGTTGTGAGTCGCACGCTTTAGAGTCAGACTCACGTATTGCTAACTCAGATGGCGTCAATATCTCGACTTATAACTTTTGCCATGCATTTGCAAATACATTGGGTTGGCAAGGGGTTACTCATAGTAGTCGTCATAATATCAGTTGTTCACTAATTGCTAAAAAAGGTGAGTTAATGCAGCGTGATTATGATTATACAACAGCACGAGCAGCTAGAGATTTGATGTCTGTTGAGCAATTGGCTGCGAGTGCTGTCAATCGTTCTGTAAGTAGACTTGGTGCACAAAAGCTAAAAACTCAAAAAATGCCGGTGTTATTCTCTTCACGTTTATCTAGTGGTTTAATTGGCTCATTTATTGGAGCGATTAGTGGTTCAAATTTATATCGTAAAAATTCATTTTTAATGGACTCCATAGGTCAGCAAATATTTCCTGCAGGCATTCATATTTATGAGCAACCACATCTTTTACAAGCATTAGGGAGTTCGTCATTTGATGGTGAGGGTGTACCTACAAGAAATAATGTATTTGTTGACGATGGGGTAGTTAATCAATATGTCCTTGGATCGTATTCTGCGCGTAAGTTAGGCTTAAAAACAACAGCTAATAGTGGAGGCGTATTTAATTTAACAGTTGATGCAACTGCAGGCGATTTTTCTGAGATGCTGAAACAAATGGGTACAGGACTATTGGTCACTGAGTTAATGGGTAGTGGGGGGAATGGACTAACGGGAGATTATTCACGAGGTGCAAGTGGATTTTGGGTTGAGAATGGTGAAATTCAATATCCTGTTGAAGAGATTACTATTGCAGGTAATTTAAAAGATATGTTTCGTTCTATTGTCGCTATTGGTCGTGATATTAATCCAAATTTAGCAACACGATGTGGTTCTGTGTTAATAGAAGAGATGATGATCGCTGGTGATTAAACTGGGTTAGGTTGGGCCTTGGCCCAACAAATGCAGTAGTATGCTGGAATACGTTGGGCGAGAGCCCAACTTAGACGTATGAAATTAATTTTTATCCCGAAATATAATTCGACCTTTGGTCAAATCATAAGGTGTTAATTCGACTTTTACTTTATCACCAGTCAGAATTCTAATGTAATTTTTACGCATGCGGCCAGAGATGTGAGCTGTAACAATATGTCCATTTTCAAGCTCAACACGAAACATCGTGTTGGGCAGGGTATCGATTACTGTACCGAGCATCTCAATGTGATCTTCTTTTGCCATAGGTCTCTCTAATAAATAAATATACTAAAGCGCAAATAGTGCACTAAAACGATGAAAATGGCAATCAAGTAGCAAGATGATTAACATTTTTTAAATCAAATCTTATAATTAATTTAGGTGACTACAAAAGATAAACCGAATCTACAAAAAAGTGGATTCGGTTTTTTTGAATTGGTAAAGAAGAGCTAATTAAGCAGCCATTCCTTTAACACGAGCACTTAAACGGCTTTTAATTCTTGATGCTTTATTTTTATGTAATAAGCCTTTGCTAGCAGCTTTATCAATAATTGGTTGCGCTTTAGCATAAGCAGCACGAGCTAACTCTTGATCGCCAGCTTCAACTGCTTTTAGTACATTTTTAATGTATGTACGATACATAGAACGCGCACTTGCGTTATGTTGACGTATTTTAATGTTTTGGCGCGCCCGTTTAATCGCTGACTTAATATTTGCCACTGACAATCTCCGATAATTCAGATATAAAAAAGACGATGATAATGCACAATGCAATGAAATTTGTCAAGGATAACGCGCGCTATTTTACAAGTTAAACACCTTTGCTCGAGTAAAAACAAGCCTACATGGCCGTTATAAGAGCTTTTCACGGGAAATATCAATTCAACGACCATTGAAACCGCATAGCACACATCCATACAGTGCAGGAAACAAACAAAATAGTTAGGTGCTGGATGGAGTTATGCTGTTGTGAGTGGAGACTGTATTTGTTTCAGAAACATGGTGCGTGTGATTTTTTTTGGTATTAAACATGGATAGTTGAGTTATTTTTGCGATTCTTTGTTGATTATCTTTGAAAGGGGACTTTTGAGCTTTGAGAAATACGACAACATCTTGACGTTTGTGGGATGCGGCTAATGATAACGCCGTTTGACCATGTTCATTTTCAGTATAGATTAATGCTGGGTTATGATGCAGCAGCCCTTTAATGCTGTTTAATTTACCAAGTATCGCCATCACATGTATTATATGTGTTTTTTTATTTAAAATAGGCGAGGTTTGTGCCCCTGCATTTAGTAACAGTGCAATAATCTGTTCACTCGCTTTATTGCTTTTATATAAGGCAATATCTAGAGGGGTTAATTGTATAGATAGAGTATCATTTATTGTTATTTTTTTGTTTAAGTCTACTCCTTGATCAATTAAATATCGCACGATTTCGATACGTTCATTAAGCACGGCAGCATGTAGTGGACTCATTGTTCCATTTAGATCGAAGTGATTTAATGAGTCTTTATTAAGGTTATTACTTATAGAATAATCTCTTTTAGTTTTGTTTAACGTCGATAGCTCGCCTTTTAGAAACGATTTAATTTCCTCTATATGCTCCCAATCATAAAAAACGATGTTTTGTTCACCAAAAGCTTCTATTAATTTTAAAGAAATGTATTGTTCTATATATATATGCTCAAATGTAGACAATTTATTATTGTGAAATCGGCCTGAGGATAAATATACTTCCATATGATGGTTGTGTTGAAATAACCACCCGGCATAATAAACCGAGCCATCATAATCTGGCGTGGGCATAGCCAGGCTTGGATGACCATATCGATCTTTAACATTGATAACGGTTGTCAGCCCGTCGATTGCTGTAACCAACGGTGTATTACCATATTCGGCATATGCATTTTTTATCCCTAAGGCGAATACCATATCTTTACGCAACACCCATATTCTTTTTTCAGAGGGTATTAATTTTTTTGCATGTTCAATCTCACAAAAAGCAGGATTAATGTCTTTTTCGGAAGGATGTTTATATTGAGCTGTAACTGCAGGAAGTGTTTGAATAATGCGAGTAAGTTGCTGAGATTGGGCTAGAAAAAAAGTATGTGCATCAGAGAGGTATCTATGAAATGCATGTTTGCTCAGCTTTTTGTTTAATAGCATGGTAAATCTCTTCTCTATGAACATTTACAGACCTTGGTGCTTTAACTCCAAACTTAATATTACCATGTTCTTGTGTTTTGAAGGCAATAATTTGAACTTGTTCGCCTTGCACCGTAAAAGTTAAGGGTTCTTCAAAAGGGAGTGTAATGATATTCATGATAAAAAACCTTGTTATTTTTTAATGGGTTATAGCACATTTCAAATGAAATAATCAATTATTTTCTAAGTCAAAAAAAGTTGGAAAATAAAAAAGTTTCATTATTGATATAAATCGGCTATTATTAGCGCGATTTTAACCTTGCCTTACTTAAATCATGAGAAGGCTTAATCCACAAGGAGTTACCATGAGACATTATGAAGTTGTGTTTCTTGTACACCCTGACCAAAGCGAGCAAGTGCCTGCTATGGTTGAGCGTTACGAGGGCATTATTACCAAGCATGAAGGTATTATTCATCGTAAAGAAGACTGGGGTCGTAGACAACTGGCTTATCCAATTAACGATGTACATAAAGCGCATTATATGTTGTTAAATGTTGAATGTAATCAAACAGCTCTTGATGAATTGAAAACGGCATTTAAATTTAACGATGCAATTATCAGATCTCTTATTCTTAATCAAAAAGAAGCGATTACTGTTGAATCGATCATGATGAAAAAAGAGAAAGAAAAAGATACTCGTACAGCTGCTTAAGGAGCACCTTCATGTCAACTTATTTCCGACGTAAAAAAATGTGCCGTTTCACAGAAGGCGCGACAGAAATTGATTATAAAGATGTCAATTTTCTAAAAAATTATATTAGTGAAACAGGTAAAATCGTTCCTAGTCGTATTACAGGTATACAAGCACGTTTTCAACGTCGTATATCTAAAGCGATTAAACAAGCACGATTCTTAGGTTTGCTGCCTTATTGCGATAGCCATAGATAACCATGACGTACGTGAACGGGTATCTTAGTCAGCAAGGAAAAAAGCTGTTAGAAAATAGTCGGCATGCCTTGTTGTATGCCGGGATTTTAGCAGTTATTCCGTATACGACTTTTTTGTCTCTTGCGATTATTTCGTTGGTCACATTAAGGAAAGGCTGGCGTGAAGGCTCATTGCTATTGATGCCCGTGATGATCATGTTTTTGACAAGCTCAATGTTTTTGGTACCACCAAAAATTGCAATTTTTAATACGCTACTTGCTTTTTTGCCTTGTTATTTGGCAGCGTGCGTATTAGGAAAGACCGCTAATTGGCGAAGTGTTGCTGGTGTTTTTTTTCTTTTTTTGCTGTTAACTGCAGTATTCTTTCATGTCTTTTTACCTGAATTTATTGCAGTTCAATTTCAGTACTTAAGTGCATCAATGGGTCAATTAAACCCTGACTTGCTCTCAAAAGTTCTGTCTTCTAACAGCTTGAATCAAATAGCCCTGGCTAATTATTTGTTTGGTTTACAACTAGTGAGTCTTGTAATTTCTGTCATTTGGCCATTGACATTGGCACGTTCAGTGCAATCTCAATTGTATTATCCTGGTGGATATCAGCAAGAAATGCATTCATTGCGCGACAATAAAGTCGGGTTGTTAATGCTGGTTGTATTACTTCTTGCGGTAAGTCAGGGTAAATTAATTGCTATGAATATGCTGCCTTTGGTGGTCATGTATTTTTTATGTATTGGCTTAAGCTTGGGTTTTCATGCGTTTGCTGGCAAAAAAATACGTGGTGCTAGCTTGATATTGATTTTACCGTTGATATTCATGCCATTTATCATGATACCTGCTTACGTAATTTTAGGGTCATTGGATAGTTTATTTAATTTGAGGTTATACCTGCCAACTTCTGCAGGTAAAACAACATAAGGGGTTAGTACAATGCAAGTTATTTTATTGGAAAAAGTAAAAAATCTTGGAAATTTGGGTGATAAAGTTAATGTTAAGCCTGGTTATGGCCGTAACTTTTTAATTCCACAAAATAAAGCAGTTTTTGCAACTGAAAAGAACATTGAGTTGTTTGAATTGCGTCGTGCTGAACTTGAGAAAAAAGCACTACAGTTATTTACTCAAGCTGAACAACGTGCGTCAAAATTGAATGACATTACTGTAACTATTTCAGCTCAAGCGAGTGATGAAGGTAAGTTGTACGGTTCTGTTGGACCAACAGAGATCAAAGATGCATTGTTGGCTCGTTCTATTGAAATCAGCAAGCGTGAAATTGTTATGCCAGAAGGTCCATTGCATTCTGTTGGACAATTTGTTGTAGATATTCATGTTCATAGTGATGTGATTGCTAAACTGCAAGTTGAAATTGTTTCTGGTAAGTAATTATAAACATACTCCCGCTTTAGCGGGAGTATGTTTGTTAAAGCTCATGTCCTGGTTTCCATTTGATATTACAGCCTAAACTTGGTTTTTGATGTAACGTTATAGCTTCTTTTTTAAGTAAACAATCCAATGCCTCTCTAATTGAATGCCCATTTAAGGGTAATCCATTGCCTGGTCTTGAATCATCCAATTGTCCTCTATAAACCAATGCATGATGTTTATCAAACACATAAAAATCAGGTGTACAACGGGCTTGGTATGCTTGAGCCACTTCTTGAGTTGAGTCAAATAAGTAAGGAAAGGGGTAGTTTAATTCAAGTGCTTTAATTCGCATTTTTTCTGGTGCATCATCGGGGTAGCTATCAATATCATTAGAATTTATAGCAATAAATTGAACGTTTTTAGACAAGTAATCGTTTGCAAGACGAACAAGCTCATGATTAACATGAATCACATAAGGACAATGATTGCAGATAAACATAATGACTATTGCATCTGCTGAATTATGCTTATTAAAGCAAAAGGTTTTCTCACTGATAACATCAATTAATGAAAATTCAGGTGCTTGCGTACCCAATGGCAGCATTGATGAAGGGGTTTTAGCCATTTTTTTCTCCTACCAACGTAATAAAATACCTTTAGCAACAGCATCTTTAATCACTTGCTCCCTTGGTTTATTTGTTGAAATCCAATAATTACCCATGTTACTTAAAGCAAATTTAACTCTTGGATACTGGCAAACATCAATTGCATCTCTGCAATTCATTAATAATTTATCACCATGCTCTTGCGTGTAACATCTAAAGTGCATATTGCCAATATCAGAGGCAAAAGCAGACCAATTCATGGTATCCATTTTGGCTTCAAGTTTTGGGCTCATGAATGCATCAGGACTTGTATCAACATGTTCTAATTCAATTTTTTTATTGGAACGATTTTGTATCATATAAAAAGCTTGAGTACCTTTCTCATTGAGTACAAGGTCGTTCTCGCTAAAGCCATAACCGGTGACTTCACACCCTCTAGGAAAGGATGTCTCAGCATTGGCATTAGTAAACAGGATACTCATTGCAATGAGTGCTGTAAGTTTTGTATAGCGGGACATAATATTATTCTCGTGTAGTGTTGAAAGGATTGGTTGTTAACTGACGGAAATATACTACACTTGAACTTAAAATAGAAACAGGAGAGTAGACTTGCGCATTGAAACATATAATCCTGCAACAGAAGAATTATTAAATACCTATTCTCAATTAGATAATGATCAAATTGATTGCCTAATTACTCATGCTCAGAACCGTTATGTGACGTGGAAAAAAACATCGCTTTCAGAACGCGCACATCTAATGTTGCAATTAGCTAGATTACTAAAAGAAAAACAAGATGAATATGCCTTGTTAATGGCTCTGGAAATGGGTAAACCTGTTTCAGCAGGTAAGGCTGAAATTAATAAATGCGCATGGGTTTGTGAGCATTACGCACAAAATGCAGAAGATTATTTAGCACCTCGCATAATCAAAACAGAGATGCAGCAGAGTCAAGTCTGTTATGAACCCTTAGGCATCATCTTTGCAGTGATGCCATGGAACTTTCCTTTCTGGCAAGTATTGCGATTTGCTATACCCACTATTATGGCCGGGAATGTGGCTATATTAAAACATGCATCCATTTCAGCAGGAGCAGGGAATGCCATTGCCGCTTTATTTCTTGAAGCAGGTTTCCCAGAGCATGTCTTTCAGCATGCTTTAATCAATAAAGAACATGTTGGCGGGATCATTGCTCATAAGCATATTGCAGCTGTAACATTAACAGGTAGTGAGCAAGCAGGGCGTGATGTTGCATCTCACGCAGCAGTAAACTTGAAGAAAGTAGTTTTGGAGTTGGGTGGAAGTGATCCATATATTGTCTTGGCTGATGCTGATTTAGATTTGGCTGCACAATGTATTGTGGACTCTCGGTTAAATAATTGTGGTCAAGTATGTATTGCTGCAAAACGCGTTATTGTTGTGAATGATATTGTCGATGAACTAATAAAAAAAATTATCGTTAATATGAATCGATATAAAATGGGTGACCCACTGAATCCACAGACCAATTTAGGTCCTATGGCTCGTGCTGATTTAAGGTTAACCTTGCAAAAACAAGTTGAAATAAGCATAGATTCTGGCGCTATCTTGCATTTAGGTGGTGTTATACCTAATGGTCGAGGTTATTTTTATCCTCCCACATTAATTACTCATGTATCTCCTGGAATGCCAGCCTTTGACGAAGAGCTCTTTGGCCCTGTTGTAGCTATTGTTAATGCTCAGGATGAACAAGAAGCCATTTGTCTTGCCAATCAAAGTCGTTATGGATTAGGTGCTGCGGTGTTTACTAAAAACTTAGAACGAGGATGGGACATTGCAAAGCATGAAATAGAAGCAGGAGTATGTTTTGTTAATGCACTTGTCGCCTCAGATCCACGTCTACCTTTTGGTGGCATTAAACAATCCGGTTTTGGGAGAGAATTATCAAAAGAAGGCATTTTAGAATTTGTAAATATTAAAACGATAGCACTTCATGGATCATAAAATATGCAAAAAAATCAAAGCAAATCAAAAGCGCATCCGGATTTTTTGGTTTTAAAAGGATGGGCGCAAGCTATTATTATTAATTCAAATGAACAGTATATGTATTGTTATAACGAACAATCATTATATAAAAAATATCCTGTCTCAACTGCGAAAAATGGTTTAGGTGAACAAGAAGGCAGTGAATGCACTCCGCGTGGTTGGCATAAAATTCATAGTATTATTGGTAAAGACTATCCAGAGAATAGTGTTTTTGTAGGGCGAAAATGGACGGGTGAATATTATAGTGATGATTTAGCTGCGCAATATCCTCAGAGAGATTGGATATTGACTCGAATTTTGCAATTAAATGGCTTGGAGCCAGGGTTTAATCAAGGGGGCAATGTCGATAGCTTACAACGCTATATTTATATTCATGGCACACCTGATAAAACACACTTGGGTACTCCTGGTTCGCATGGATGTATACGAATAAGTAATGTAGACATTATCGAATTAGCCGATTGGGTCAATATAGGAACCCGTGTTTGTATTATTTAATGTTTTTGCCTGTCATTATATGTGCAGGCAGCGAATAAAAGGTATATAATTCACAGCATTATTTAAATTAATGCCCTTATTTGGTGGAGTGATTGAATGTCTCATAAGTTTGAAGAAGGTAAAGATTTAATCATTGATGCAGTTGTCGATAAATTGCGAGCAGAGATAAACGGCCCGCAAGGCAACTTTTGTGCTGAATTTGCACGTCAATTTTTTTCAACAGTCGCTTTAGATGATTTACGTGACTGGGCTATTGATGATTTGACAGGTGCTGCCCTTCATTTTTGGTCTCTTATTCAAACACGCAAACCAGGTGAAGCAAAAGTTCGTATTTATAATCCTGATTATGAAATCGATGGATGGCGAACTACGCATACGGTGGTTGAAGTCATTTGTGATGATATGCCATTTTTGGTCGACTCATTACGTATGGTTATTAACCGTATGAATTTAGCGCTTCATTTAATTATTCATATGGGTGGTATTCGTTTAACTCGAGATGAATTCAATGAAGTATCTGCTATTTTCCCCAGACAAGGTGCTGTAGGTCCTGAGGTTATCACTGAGGCGCCTATCTTTTTACAAATAGACAGACAAACTGATCCTGCTATTTTAGATGAATTGCTTCATCATTTTGAACGGGTTTTGGAAGACAATGCTGCGGTTGTTAGCGATTGGACGCTGATGCGTGAGCGAGTTCGTGCTATAGCATGTGAATTAGACGATCTACCTGCAACACTGAATGCTGATGAAATCAAAGAAAGTAAAGCGTTCTTAAACTGGATTGAGGATCATCATTTTACTTTTTTAGGTGTTCGTGATTATGAACTAGTCAAAGAAGGCGATGAAACAGTACTTCAAGCTATTCCGAATACGGGTCTGGGTGTGCTTAGAGAATCGATTAGCAAATCGCATTCTTTTTATGTCTCAAGCATGGCACCAGAAGCCCGTGAGTTAACCCTGTCTTCGCACATTTTATTGATCTCAAAAACCAATACTCCTGCAAGCGTTCATCGTGATGCTTATGCTGATTATATTGGTGTAAAACGGTTTAATACCAACGGTGAGGTGGTTGGTGAGCGTCGTATTCTCGGTTTATATACTTCAGCCGCTTATAATACCAACCCAAAGCATATTCCTTTTTTACGTCACAAAGTAGCTCAAGTGATGCAGAACTCACTATTAAGCCTTAATAGCCATGCAGGTAAAGTATTATTAAATATTCTTGAAACACTTCCACGCGATGATTTAATACAAGCATCAGAAGAAGAGCTACTAGAAATTTCAATGGGCATTTTTTACATGCAAGAGCGTCGTCGTATTCGTATGTTTGCGCGCATGGATGTCTACCATCGTTTTATTTCTTGTTTG
>CAZNVR010000003.1:0-8766 GCA_964576655.1 uncultured Legionella sp.
GCAATTTTATTGCTTCAATTGATTCTTTGTAGTTCAATTGTTTTGCTTTGGCTTAAAAAAACACCTATGCCGATGTATAAACAGCTTATTTATCGAACCAAGCAATGGATTTTGTATGATGCTGAGGGAGTTAACACCGAGTTTGAAGAAGCATACATTAGTTTTGATGCAGGGTTGTTTTTTTTATTAACACTGATTTCCGAAGGTAAATCTAAAAAACTAGTGCTATTTAACGATCAATTGAGCTCATCTCAATATAGACAACTAAATATTATTGGAAAAATAAATTCAAAAAAATAGGGCGTGTTAGCTCATCGCTTATGAAGATGCGAAAAGATTGTATTATTAATAGCCAGCCATTATTAACCTGTGTTAAAATCCAAAAATCCTTACAAACCACTGCGCTTATGCTGGAAAGTGACCGTTTAATTAGTGTGCAATCAGCTCCTTCTGAAGAGGCGTTGGACAGAGCTATTCGTCCATTGAGTCTGGATGAGTATATCGGGCAAGAGGAAGTATGTGCTCAAATGCGTATTTTTATTCAAGCCGCTCTTAAACGAAAAGAGGCGCTGGATCATGTGCTTGTTTTTGGTCCACCAGGATTAGGTAAAACAACTCTAGCTAATATTATTGCTCATGAAATGGGCGTTAATTTACGACAAACATCAGGGCCGGTGCTCGAGCGAGCTGGTGATATAGCGGCTATTCTTACCAATTTACAAGAAAATGATGTGTTGTTTATCGATGAAATTCACCGCTTAAGCCCAGTTATTGAAGAAGTACTCTACCCTGCAATGGAAGATTACAAACTGGATATTATGATAGGTGAGGGGCCTGCTGCACGTTCAATTAAACTGGAATTGCCCCCATTTACTTTAATCGGTGCAACAACAAGAGCGGGCTCATTAACCTCTCCGTTACGTGATCGATTTGGGATTGTGCAACGTTTGGAGTTTTATTCCGTACCTGCCCTCACAAGTATCGTTACGCGCTCAGCTAAATTGTTAAATGTTCCTATTGAACCATTGGGTGCCTCAGAAATTGCAATGCGTGCCAGAGGTACGCCTCGTATTGCTAATCGTTTATTACGTCGTGTGCGTGATTATGCTGAGGTTCGAGCCAATGGTGTCATCACACATGATATAGCTCAACTTGCCTTAGACATGTTAAGTGTTGATCATCATGGCTTTGATATTATGGATCGCAAATTGTTGCTAGCGGTTATTGAGCGCTTTGCAGGTGGTCCTGTTGGATTAGACAGTGTTGCTGCTGCTATTGGTGAGGAAAAAGGTACCATTGAAGATGTGTTGGAGCCTTTTTTAATTCAACAAGGTTTTTTAATGCGCACACCAAGAGGGCGCATTGCAACACCAATGGCTTATGAGCACTTTGGTTTGCCCGTTACAAGTTCAGTGTAGAGTATTTTAAATAAATTTGTTGCTAATTGATAATGAGGAATAAAAAAATGGGTCATGTTAGTGTGTTGGGTTATTTCATGCAAGCTGGTTTTATTGTAAAACTGGTGATGTTAATACTTCTTGCTGCATCCATTGTTTCATGGACCCTAATTATTCAACGCGCTTGGTATTTTAAGCTTAAAAAACAGCAGTATGATTCATTTTGCCAACGCTTTTGGGGCGCAACCGATTTAGGTAAATTGTTTGCAGATCTGGATAGTAACATTCAAGACAGGCATGGGTTAGCTGCAATTTTTCATGCTGGCTTTAAAGAATTTATTCGTGTTCGAAAGTACGGACAAATCGTCGTTGAACCCATTCAACGCGTGATGCAAATTAGCCATGCCAAAGAAGCAGAGCAGCTTGAACATCATTTGGCTTTATTTGCATCCATAGGTTCCTTAGCACCCTATGTAGGACTATTTGGTACAGTCTGTGGCATCATGACCACGTTTCAAGCTTTAGGCCAAGCTCAGCAAGCAACGATAGCAATGGTTGCTCCTGGAATTTCTGAAGCACTTGTTGCAACAGCGCTTGGTTTATTTACAGCCATTCCTGCTGTTGTTGCATTTAATCGCTACAGCACTAGTTCAAATTCATTGTTAGATCGCTATGATGTTTTTCAAGATGAACTCATTGCATTGATTGAAGAACAAACTGCTTTGCCGGCTAGAGGTTAACACAATGTTGAGAAAAAAAAATCCACGCGCAAAACCAATTGCAGACATTAACGTTGTGCCTTATATTGACGTCATGTTGGTGTTGTTGGTTATTTTTATGATAACAGCGCCCATTTTAACACAAGGTGTGACTGTTGATTTACCTAAAGCTGCCAGTTCAACACTTAAGGCTGCAGATAGAGAGCCCATTATTGTGTCTGTGAATCTTGATGGCGAATATTTTTTAAACATTTACTCTGATCCCAGTGCTGTTATTGATGCTCATACTTTAATGGTGCGTGTGGCCGCAGAACTTGAAATTGCTCGCCAAGCAGGTCAAGCATTAAATGTTTTGGTTAAAGGTGATCAGGGTGTGCCTTATGGTAAAGTGATTTCAGCAATGAGTTTATTGAAACAAGCTGGTGCTGAGCAAGTCGGCTTACTGACTGATTCTGCTGAAGATGCAAAAGGGAGCCAGGGATGATCAACTCACAAAGTTATCGGATTGCTTTTTTTGCGGCTATTTTTTTGCATTTAACGATTGTAGCTTATTTTTCATATGAAAAATCAAATGAACGGCCTGTCTTAACCCTTGAAGCTAAAAACGAAGCTGGCCAGTCGCAACCACACCCTGTTGAAACACCACAAGCCCAACCGATTCAAGCGGTAAGTGTAGATAGCAAAGAAATCATGAATGCTGTAAATCATTTAAAAGAAGAGCGTTCACGTCAACAAGAAATGGAAGAAAATAGACAAATAGCACTTAAAAAACAAGCTGATTTAGCTCGAAAAATGCGTATAGAGGAACAAAAGCAGTTAGAAAAACTAAAAAGTGAAGCGGCTGCATTGGCTGTTGAACGAGCAAAACAATTAGCAGAAGAAAAAGAGCATTTGAAGCAATTAGCTCAACAAAAGGCAGAAGAAGAAAAACGTCTTGCTGAAATGAAACAACAACAAGCTCAGCTTAAAAAGCAGCAAGAACAAGAAGCTAAAAAGTTAGCTGAATTAACCGCTAAAAAAGCAGCAGAAGCAGCTAAAGCCAATCAGGAAAAAGCAGAAAAAGCCAAACAAGAGCTTGCACAACAAGAAAAAGATAAAGCAGAAAAGGCAAGAGCTGCATGGATTAAAAAACAACAAGACGCAGCCGCGCTTGCTGCAACAGAGGCTGCAAATGCCGCAAAAGTTGCAGGAGAGGTGAATAAATATAAGGCGTTAATCCTTAATGCGATTAGCCAGCAATGGATTTTACCGCAAAATGCTGATAGCAGTATGTCAAGTCAATTTAGAATTCGATTGGCTCCTAATGGTTCCGTGCTTGAAGTAGCACTGACCCGAAGTAGTGGAGATGCTATTTTAGATAGATCAGCACAATCAGCGATTTATAAAGCCTCACCATTGCCTGTGCCAAATGATCCAACCACATTTAATTTATTCAGAGATATAAGTTTAACCGTACGACCAGTGAATGGTAGGGGATAATTGATATGAATCGTTTTATTGCAGGTTGTTTATTGTTATTGTCTGGTGCGACATTTGCACTAGATTTAGAGTTAACCCAAGGTGTTAATGCAGCGTTGCCTATTGGTATTAATTCTTTTGGTGCAGAGAGTCAGGCCAATCTTGTCAATGATGTCATTCATAATGATCTACATATGTCAGGTCAGTTTAGAATTATTCCTGCTTCGTCAAGTAGTCAACAGCCTGTGGCTATGTGGCAACGAGCGGGTGCGGATAGCGTGTTATCAGGGCGTGTCAGTCGCATTGATGGTAACCGTTATAATGTTAATTTTGAATTATTGGATGCGGCTGCTCAAGGACGTTTATTATTGTCAAAAAACTATCAAGTGACAGAAAACCAGTTACGTGCTTTAGCCCATCATATTAGTGACGAGGTCTATCAAAAATTAACAGGTGAGCGTGGTATTTTTTCCACCCGTATGGCATATATTCTTGTTAAAAGAGGTGTAGGTCGCTCACAATACTCATTAGAAGTTGCAGATGTGGATAGCAATAATCCAAGGAGTTTATTGGTTTCATCTGAACCTATAATGTCTCCAGCCTGGTCTCCTGATGGCACACAAATTGCTTATGTGAGCTTTGAAAAAAAACGCGCTCAAATTTTTAGTGTAAATGTAGCTACAGGTGCTCGTCGACTATTAACAGACTTTCCAGGTATTAATGGAGCACCAGCCTGGTCGCCTGATGGACGTCAGTTAGCGGTTGTTTTATCTAAGGCAGGTAGCCCTAAAATTTATACGGTTGATTTATCAACAGGAGCAATGCAACAGAAAACATTTGGTGCAGCGATTGATACCGAACCACGTTATTCACCTGATGGCCGTTCATTGTTATTTACATCCGGACGTGGTGGCTCACCTCAAATTTATCGTTTAAATCTTGCTGATGGGGCTATTAGTCGAGTGAGTTATGATGGTAATTATAATGCTCGAGCATCGTTTACACCGAATCAACAAAATATTGTAATGTTACATAGAACTGACAGACAGTTTAATATCGGTGTACAACATGTTGGTGCGGGTCGAATTACACCGTTAACCAGTTCTCAAATGGATGAGTCGCCTTCTGTTGCTCCTAATGGTCGCTTAATTTTATATGCGACGCATTATCAAAATAAAGGTGTTCTTGCAATCACATCGATTGATGGCAGCATTAAATTACGCTTGCCTTCACGTGATGGAGATGTTCAAGAGCCAGCATGGTCTCCTTATTTAGGGTAAATTAATTCACTGAATTGAATAGGTAAACAAATGATTAAATATTTAATAATGTTCATAACACCATTTATAAACACTACTGCCATTGCGCATGATGCTTCATATTACAGTTTGCATCCAGTTGAGTTACAAAAACTACTTGAGCATTGTCCTAATAAACAACCTAATGATGTGAGTTGTGAGGCGTTAAATGATGTTGCGCTTCGCGCCAATCAACTGGTGTTCGAACTTCAAAAAAGCCCACAACTTTTTGGTCAAAAAATCTTGTCATTACAAGAAGCAAAATCAATGCTTGAAGCAGATTTAAATCGCTATCCACAAAAAACTGAGCTACTTACATCTATTGCTGATCATAAGCAAGAATTAGGTGAGCGTTTGGCTATTGTAAAATGGTTGGAATCACCGCGAGGTTAATCATGCGTATCCTCATTAGTAATGATGATGGAGTTATGGCTCCTGGTATTCAATGTTTGGCTCAGGAATTGAGCCAATTTGCACAGATTGATGTGATGGCTCCTGACAAAAATCGTAGTGGGGCAAGTAATTCACTCACATTAACACAGCCTATACGAGTTTCACAGTTAGACAATGGTTATCATAGTGTTGAAGGCACACCTACGGATTGTGTTCATTTAGCATTAACAGGCTACTTTGATAAGACCTTTGATATGGTTGTATCAGGTATTAATGATGCCCCTAATTTAGGCGATGACGTTCTTTATTCAGGAACAGTGGCCGCCGCTATGGAAGGGCGCTTTTTAGGATTGCCTGCAATAGCTATTTCAATGGTAGGAAATCATATTAAGCATTATGCAACAGGTGCTGCCATTGCCAAGCAATTGGTATTGCAATTACAAACTCAGCAGCTACCCTCTAAAGTCATGTTTAATGTCAATGTACCTGACCTGCCTTTACATCAGATCAAAGGTATAGATGTGACACGTTTGGGATCGCGCCATTTAGCTGAACCTACAATTAAAGATCATGATCCTCGTGGAAAACCTATTTTTTGGATAGGACCTCCAGGACCCGAAGCTGATGCAGGCCCTGGAACTGATTTTTATGCTGTGAATCAATCTCGAGTATCAATCACGCCATTGCATCTTGATATGACACACTATAAAATATTTGACCAGGTAACAACCTGGATTGATGGATTAACAATGGAAATGGAATAATGAAATTATTTTCTTATCTTTATAATAAAATGTGTTTTTGGTCTGCTCATCGGCATGCACCGTATTATCTTGCGGGTGTGTCCTTTATTGAATCCTCCTTTTTTCCTATTCCACCAGACGTTATGTTAATTAGTATGGGGTTAGTTAAACCTAAAAGTGCATGGCGAAATGCCTTGATTGCTACTTTATCTTCTGTACTCGGTGGCATACTGGGTTACCTGATTGGCGTGTATTGCATAGAGTTTCTTCTGCCATATATTGAGGCGTCTGCTTATGCAACAAGTTATCACACTATACACACCTGGTTTGTTGATCGCGGCGTTTGGATGGTTATTTTAGCAGGTTTTACACCCCTACCTTACAAGGTATTTACCGTTACAGCAGGTGCTATGCATATGGCATTTATGCCATTTATTATTGGCTCAATTATTGGACGAGGGTTAAGGTTTTTTCTTGTTTGCGGTATTTTATATTTTGCAGGAGAAGGAATTGAGAAAAAACTTAGACGTTTTATTGATTACATCGGTTGGTCAATGATTGTGTTAATTGCGATTGGATTCTGCTTCATGAAATGGGTCTTTTAAGGATATGATGGATCAGCAATGGACTAAGTTAGCAACGTTAGGTGCAATATTTCTTGTTATATCTGCGTGTGGTGGCCGAGAAGATTTAGCTCCTGTTGTTGAGTTAAATTGGCGTGCTGCTAATTCTCAGGTGGTAAAACATATTGTCCAACGAGGTGATACGCTTTATGCAATTGCGTTTCGTTATGATTTGGATTATCAAACATTAGCCCATGCTAATCATTTATCTAGTCCTTATTCGTTAAGAGTGGGGCAAATTATTTATATTCGAACAACCCAACCGGCTCGTTCTTCACGGTTAGCACCAATTCAGCGACCATCCATGGCAAAAACAGTTACACAACCGTCGTTTGTTCAACAGTTATTTAGTCATTCAAATGGTTGGGTATGGCCTGCTCGTGGTCGAGTTGTTGCGAATTTTATTCCAAATCAAGGTAAAAAGGGCCTTGATATTGCAGGGAAAAAAGGCGATAAAATATATGCTGCAAAAAATGGAACAGTAGCATATGCTGGAAGTGGGTTATCTGGATATGGTAATTTAATTATTATAAAGCATGATAATCAGTTTTTAACCGCCTATGGTAATAATGAGCGTAATTTAGTAAAAGAAGGACAATCCATCAAAGCAGGTCAAATTATTGCAGATATGGGAATTGTAGATAGGCGTTATTGGGGGGTTCATTTTGAAATTCGGCAATCAGGTAAACCTGTCAATCCACGTCATTATTTAAAATAAAAAATCAAAATTAGACTTGGTTCAAATGCGACTAAGTTTAATTAATCAAACCGCACGTCTCCCTATAGCTTTTCTTAGTATAATCGTTTACCTTAAAGTATATAGCAACACAAAAGGTAAAATAATGCGCCCAAACGATGAACTATTAGACGATAAAGTTGCACCTGAGTTGGATGTTTTAAATGAGCCAACAGATGATGTTCTTGAGAAAAGTTTAGATGATGATTTGGATAGCATTGATCTCATCGATGATGAGCTCATTATTGATGATGAAAAAATTGATGACGTGTCATCTGATTGTTCAGATGAGAATTTGTTTCCTTCTTATCAATCAGGAAAACGTTTAACAAAAGCCATGGACGCCACTCAATTGTATTTGAGTGAAATTGGCTTCTCTCCATTACTTACTGCCGAAGAAGAGGTTCATTATTCAAAACTTGCATTAAAAGGCGATGCTGCTGGTCGTAAAAAAATGATTGAATCTAATTTACGATTGGTTGTTAAAATTTCTCGTCGTTATTTAAATCGCGGAATGCCATTACTTGATTTAATTGAAGAGGGTAATATTGGGCTAATGAAATCCGTTCAAAAATTCGATCCTGATCGTGGTTTTCGTTTTTCTACCTACGCTACCTGGTGGATTAGGCAGACCATTGAACGTGCTATCATGAACCAAACAAGAACCATACGCCTTCCAATTCACGTAGTTAAAGAACTTAACATTTATTTACGAGCAGCAAGACAGCTTACACAAAAACTAGATCATGAACCCTCTCCTGAAGAAATTGCTGAAATGCTGGATGCACCTCTCGAAGAGGTGCGAAAAATTTTAGGTTTAAATGATAAAGTCTCCTCTGTAGATACACCCATAGGTCATGAAGAAGGCAAATCTGTATTGGATACTTTGGCAGATGAAAATAGCGCAAACCCTGCTGAACTGCTTACGGACGAAGATCTTCGCATGCATATTGAAGAACTACTTGATGAGTTATCTGAAAATCAACGACAAGTGATTTCCAGACGTTTTGGGTTAAGAGGGCATGAAAAAGCAACGCTTGAAGAAGTGGGCAAAGAAATTAATTTAACTCGTGAGCGAGTGCGTCAAATACAAGTTGAAGCACTAAAATCATTACGCAATCTACTTGAAAACATGGGATTAAAACAAGAAGATTTATTTTAACTTTAGTCGCCGAGACTTGACCGAGGGTCGCTGGTTTTTCAGAAGTGTCTGTTAGGTCTAGTCTCAGCGACTATTCTAATTTTATCTGGTAATACGGGCTTACTAAAATAACCTATACTAAAATCATTGCATGCAATACGCATGCTCAATTTGTTCAATTTTTTTATACCTCCTAAGGTTTCATCATTCATTTCCATCAAAATGCTTTTAGTAATTTCCAGTTTTAATAATTCTAGT
>CAZNVR010000003.1:8776-15855 GCA_964576655.1 uncultured Legionella sp.
CGATTGTTTTAAAGCATATTTAACACTATTGATGAAATCAGCATTAATTAAACACGGCTGATCTTGTCATTGACTCATTGAAACATTAACTGAAATGTTTCAGTTTTTCCCTGCTTTTTGCCATGATTCAAGATGAATAAGACGCTGAATTTTATCTCGAACTAGTGAAAGATTTTAAAACTCAGTCAGCCCATTAGACGGTTTTTTTTGAAGGGGTTAAGATTGTTCACTATCAATTTTTCTGATTCTATGCGGCTTTGGATAATAAAAAATAATCAAATGTTTTCATTAGACCTTGCTTCATATTATGTTTTATATCAAAACCATAAGCATTCATTTTTTTTCGACTGCCATATGAATGTTTAGCATCACATTGCCTAGCAGGCTGGTAGTCTATAATAGATTGTTGACTTCCAAACTGTGATATAAGCGTTACAAGCTGATTAATCGATGTTTTATGTCCAGTGCAAATATTCACAACATGTGCACCATGCTTTAATGTATTCATAGCATGGATCAAATTATCAACGACATCGCCTACAAAAACAAAATCTCGCGTTTGCTCACCATCTCCAAAAATGATTAGTGGTTTATTTTCTAATATATTGGTCATAAAATGAGTAATAACGCCTGAATATGGGGATGTTTCTTGTTGATAAGGACCATATACATTAAAAAACCGTAATCCTATACTGGGTAATTGATAGTCATGAGCCAAAAAATAGGCATTTAATTCAGTCGATAGTTTATCGCAACCATAAGAACATAACGGGTTAATAAATAAATCTTCTTTTAAGGGTAAGCGTTTGGAGTTTCCATACACACCACAAGAAGAAGCATATACAACAGGTATATTCCCTGCATCGATGGCTGCTTTAAATACATTTAAACTACCATCCAAGTTAATCTTATGAACGTCAAACCAGCGCTCAATTTCAATATTAACTGTAGGTACGGCAGCGAGATGAAAACAACCATCAATGTCAATAAATAATTCGCGAATTGCATCCAATTGAGTAATATCTTGTTTTATAAATATGGCTTCTGGATGAATAATTTTACCATTTGATAAATCATCTACGATGATAATATCATGGTCTTTTTTAATTAATTTTTTAGTTAATTGAGAGCCGATGAAACCGCAACCCCCTGTAATCAGATATTTTGCCAATGGAAACTCCTTTTTCCCTTTATCTTTACAGTTTAGCATAAAACAGAATTGATTATATTTTCATTTATTCGTTCTTTTATTTATCTACAAAAATTGTAGGAAATACATTGAGTGCTGGCACGAAGTTTTCATGGAAAAAAATTGCAGCCGAAAATTAGATATGTATGAAAAAATGTTGCTAGAAAAACCACTAAAACAAGGCGCTTCATCATGAAGTACAGCCTACTGTGGTTTGCCTCGGATGCGGTTTATTACATAATGAATAGAAGAAAAAAGCGCACAAAACGCTCTATATTGTCTGTAAAAAAACATGTCAATTGTTGTTAGGAACAATATGCGCAGGATGTCTAGTTTATAATGGTATTTATTATATGTGATAGTACTTAAAAAAGAGCAAGACATCGTAATTAATGTAATATAGCTCCAAGCCAAAAAAAGTAACCAAGCCAAAGAAGATAGTGAAGTTTGACTAAAAAAGAATATTAAAATAAATGTGATGTAGGCGATAGACTCAACAACGGGTCCAAATATTTCAAACATTATATAATAGGGAAACGCTAATGTACCCGTTATACCAAACTTAGGATTAAACACCATGCTTTTATGACGTGATAGGCTTCTTAATAATCCTCTTTGCCAATGGTTTCGCTGATTCCAAAATTGTTTCAAAGTATTGGGAGATTCTGCCCAAGCTATTGCACTAGGCGCGTAAACAATTGAATACGGGTAGTTTTTCTCCCTCATGTTATGATGCAAATTCATAATGATTTCTGCATCATAAGCAAAGTTTGAAGAGTCAAAGCCCCCAAAATCGACTACTGCCTGTGTTTCAAATAAAGTAAATGCACCAGGAAAAGATAATGCCCCACCTATAAAAGTCCATCCCTCTCGACCATAGAGAAAGGATCTTAGATATTCGCAAACTTGTATGCCTAATAAAATATTTGATGGAATATTGGTTTGTAGTACTTGACCATTTTTAATTTTAGTTGCATCAGGTACATAAATATCACCACCTATAGCCACACAGTGGGCATGTGTGAAATACACGAATAACATCAGTGACAATGCATTCTTTTCTATAATAGTGTCTGAGTCTATGGTTATAAATAATGGCGTTTGGCAAATATTTAACCCGGAATTAATACAATCTGCCGCTGAGTTTGCATAGGGACTATGTTGTTTATCAATCACAATAAAGTTGGCTATGGTTTCAGATTTATAATATGCAATTACTTCTCCTGTTTTTTGCTTCTGATTTGATAAACAAGATGTTTTTTTAAGAGCATAATTCTTAATAAGAAGCTGTAATGTTCCATCTGTGGATCCATCATTAACAACAATTAAATGAACTTTTTTATATTCAGAATTAATAATAGCTGTGATTGCATTAGTAATGCGTTTTAATTCGTTATATGCAGGCATAATGATAGTGATAGGTGGTAATATATTTTGAGCGCTTAATGATACCATCCTTGCACTATATTCTGATTCTTGGTACTTTTTAATTATCGTCGAGAAACTCCCTAATAAAAAAACAATATAACCCAACCATAAAATTGAAAAATAGACAAAAATACAAATGCCAATATCGTATATTATTTTTTCCATTAAATCCTCTTACTTATGTTGATTATCTAGGGATTTCTGTCTTTTCAAAATATCTATACCTTCACTCCCTAATTCAGCAAGTGCTTCAGCCGCATTCACACGAACCCACCACTCCGGATCTTTTAAACAAACCTCTAAGAGATATGCCAGGGATCTATCGCCAAGCGCTCCCAATAGTTGAGCGCTTTTTGCTCGAACCTCCCAATTTTCATTATTCAAAAAATTAATACATATTGCTGTGGCTAGTTTAGGTGAGGAATAGGCTAAATAAACTAACGAAGAAATTTTAAGATCTATATTACTAGAATGAAGATCGATGTTAATCGTTTCAACTACAGTATCAGTAGGAGGAAAGTGCATCAATGTTCGATAGCAAAATGCTTTTATATAAGGATTTTTTTCTTTATCTATGCGATTTATTATAAATAAAGATACATTGGAATCAGCTGTCGATATGATTTGAGTGTAAAAAGATTGTTGAATACGACGTCCTTGAGAAAAAATATCAATAGCAACATCAATTATATGTTGAGAAGGGTGCTTAATGGCGAGTTGAACAGCCGCAACTGACACAATAGGAATGGGGTCTTGCATCAGGGACGCTACAAAGTTTTCATCTGATTTCTTAAAGGAAAGATCAAAAAATTGACAGGCTATATATCGATGATTCCATGAAGCTGATTTTGAATAAATTCTAGCCTTTGGCAAAATAATAGAATCTATAATGTTTGTACGTAGTACGTCCCATCGTGGATGCTTAATTGAGGCATCTATAAAATAAATACTTTCCATTAATATTACGGGATAGCGTTTAAAACGTCGCTTAATATCTATCTTGAAAGCTTCAGATTCTACAATCATACCCATCAGAAACTTATTAATCTGTTCCTTAATTTTTTGGTAGCGTTGTTGTTTATAATATATGCTTACTTTAACAGCATAGGCTAAGAGCACAATTAAAATGATTAATGAAAATTGAATAATTGAGATTATTTTAATTAGTTCAAAAATTTGAAACATAAAGGTAATTCCTTGTTTTTTAAAATTTCCAAGCTAAATTCATTGTTCCACCACTCCAATTGCGTACTTTATTTAATGAAGGAAATAATTGATTTTGAAAGAGAAAACTTAATTTAACGCTAAGCCGATCGTTATAGAGCGGAAAATTTATATAGGGGTTAATTATCTTATTTTGTGTAACAAGAAAATTCACGGTAGTTAGATCGGCCAGGTCAGGGCTCGTTCCAGCTCCCACGTTGCATCCAAAATAAAAATAAGGATCGGTTATAATATGACGAATATTAAGTGTATATAGCGTTGAATTAGGACCTTTTCCGGGTACAAAAAAATACGGCCTAAAGGTTACGATATTTTTGTAATTATCTAGGTACTTAGACAGCGATCCTGTAAAAACAGAAAACTGATGAGTTTGATCAACAGCATTGTATTTTCCGCCTATAGAAAAATCAAACGCTTTCTCGGTCGTCACATAGGCTTCAATAGCATAACTTTTATTTGGAAATAAATTAGGTTCATTAGCAAATGCATAATCTATATCCAAATAAACATATTTATTGATTTTCGGATAAGCTTCGATTTCACCTTGAATCGCATCATAACCTAGGCGATTTGCATAATTTATTTTCCCGTATATTTTGCCAAGAGAGGTTTCTCGACCATAATATAACGTTGAATAATCCCAAACGCTATTAACATCAGATATATAATAATTTTGTTGATTTATGCCGACTTCATTAAGGTATTTTTTTTCTTCATTTTCTGATGTGTTTTTTTTGTTTTTAGCCGTTTCAATATGACCATATACATGGTTTGTATTAATTTTTTTAACATCATGTGCTGACTTGCTTTTCGAGTTATCATGATGAGTAGCCACTGTTTTCTCATGCCCTAACATGTATGGGATTTGTACTGAGTTAATAGCCATTTGTGTATGCGCTTTTGCCTTTAGAAGCTCCGAATTTAGAGGCTCAAATATTAAGCCTTCATTTGCAATGCTCAACGCTTTTTGATATTGACCATTTGACATTTCAATATGAATTAAAATCAAATTTGCATCTGAATAATGTGGTGTTTCTTGTAAAACGCGTATTAATTCTTCCTGCGCTCTAAGATAATCTTTTGCATGATAATAAAACGTACCTAACAAAAAACGCACATCCACATCTATAGGGTATAATTGTAAATAGCTAATGGCTTCTGAACGAGCTTCTTCATGTAGACCTAAGCTATATAGCCTTTTCAAATGATTATATTTAGAATTTGTAAATAAATTTTGAGACACGTTAGCTGGAGGAGTGATAATCTGTCTTGGGGCATTTAAGCTCATAGACGTATCTGATTCATGCGCAGACACTGCTATTGAATGCACGAATATAACAGCTATAAAACAACTATATTTTATAGCTAACATATAGTTATCAACACGTTTGCTTTTCGATTAAATCCGTTAATGATTTTTTTAAATTCCATTTAAAATTATGCCCCGTTGAATGTTGCAATTTTGTCATCTCAGGTCTACGAAACATAATGTCTTCAAATCCATAGCCATAAACTTCATCATAAGGAATATGTTTTATTTCCGATAAATTACCGGAAATTTTTTTTACAAGCTGAGCTAAATCATTTATTGAGATCTCTTGATCTTGTCCGACATTGATTACTTCACCAATGGTTTTCTCATTATTAGCTATTTCATCAAGCATTTCGACAACATCACGGACGTCACAAAAACTACGCGTTTGCTCTCCTGTTCCATATACTAAAATAGACTCCTGATTGACTGCTTGCGTCACAAAACGCGGCACAACCATCCCATAACCACCAAGCTGTCGAGGACCTATTGTATTGAATATGCGTAAAATTGTTACAGGTAAGCCGAAATGTTGATAATAAGACAATCCGAAATATTCCACTGCAATTTTACTAACAACATATGCCGAGCACATCTTTCGTCCCTCGCCGATGATTAAATTAGAGTCTTCTCTTAGTGGATGAGCATGACCATCTCCATATACTTCAGACGACGATGCAAGAAGAACACGTGGCCGGCGCTTAGATAATTTTGCAGCGCGCAAAAGGCGTTCTGTGCCAGCTATATTAATAGCCAATAACCGCTCTGAATCATTAATTACTTTTAAAACACCAACAATCGCTGCCATGTGATAAATACGATCTGCCCAACAAACGGTGGACTCTAATTCAGGAAACGTAAGAATATCTGCTTTTATAAAATGAAAATTTGGATTGTTTTTGAAAGGAGCAATATTTGTCATAGTGCCCGTACTGCAGTCATCAATTACATACACTTCATCATGGTGGGCTAAATGATATTCCACTATATATGAGCCAATAAAACCGGCTCCACCAGTAACTAGTATACGCATAGATATTCCTTTATCCAATGTTACAACTTAATCTTTAAATGTTCGAGTGTCAATATGGTTTTTTAAAAATGTACTATACTGCTAATTATATGGATATCGGTAGAACAATATATGCGAGTTTATGCGGTTATTGGTTTGGGTTATGTGGGACTTGGATTAGCAATTGCGTTAAATAAGCACGGTATAGTTTTAGGTTACGATATAGATGAGCATAGAGTGTCTGGTTTGAGGAATAATATCGACCGTAATCAGCTAATTAGTAATGAACAGTTGAAACAATCAGATGTGTTATATACTAGTAACATAAATGAAATTAAAGAAGCGAATTTTTATATTATTTCTGTTTCTACTCCAGCCCATTTTTATGAAACCCCTAATTTAGAACCCTTGATTTTTGCAGTAAAACAATTGGGTGGCATTCTTAAAAAATCGGATGTAATAGTCTTTGAATCAACAGTTTATCCCGGGACAACCGAAGAAATTTGTGTGCCTATACTTGAACAAATGAGTCATCTTAAAAATGGACATGATTTTCATGTGGGTTATTCCCCAGAGAGAATAAGTCCGGGGGATAAACAATACAATTTAAAAAACACTACTAAAATTATTGCGGCTCAAAATGAAAAGACGTTAAATCTCATGCATGAAACGTACACATCAATTTGTGATAAGGTCTATCCTGTATCAAGTATTAGAATTGCTGAAGCGATTAAGATATTAGAAAATACTCAACGCGATGTTAATATTGCATTAATGAATGAATTTTCAAAAATCATGCATGCATTAAATTTAGACATGCATGAAATTATAGAAGGCGCTAAAACAAAGAAGGGCTTCTTGTCGTTTAAACCAGGATTTGTAGGTGGGCACTGTATTTCAATTGACCCTCATTA
>CAZNVR010000003.1:15865-29387 GCA_964576655.1 uncultured Legionella sp.
GTCATACCATCATTAACTTTCCTCGCCGTTAAAATTAAACGGCATGGCGTGCAGCCCGATTTAATTTTAACGGCGAGGAAAGTTAATGATGGTATGACTCAATTTATCATACAATCCATGCTAAAAATTTTAATAAAAAACAACATAGATACAAGCAATCTAACCATTGGAATTCTTGGTGTCTCATACAAAGAAAATACTAATGATTTACGTAATAGCCTGTCATTAAAGCTAATCAAAGAATTATATGATTATGGATTTAAGTGTCGAGTGCATGACCCAATGATTTATATGGAAGAAATAGAAGGAAATAACATTCATTTGGAAAAACTTTCTTCTATGCAAAATTTATCAGTGGTAATTATTGTTGTTGGGCACAATTATTATCGTAAGTTGGGGTTGAATAAACTATTAAAAATATGTAAAACTCCTCATATTATCATCGATATTCCTAATTTATTTGTAAATGAATATAAGCAAATTAAAAATTTAACATATTGGAATTTATAAATTGTTAAATGGATCCTTTTAGAAGGAATGCTGAAATAAGGCTATATACATTTATTTTGAATAATATAGAGCCCTTTCTTATGGAATGAGAAAATTCAAAGAATCAATATCTTCCTCTTATTCCTTACACTGTATATGTTGTATTCTTATAACCACATACGTTGAAAAACTTTGTCTCTGTTAATAACAAGATGTTTAATTGCAGCAAGAATATGAAGTGCGATTAATACAACTAAAGTCCATGCAACCACCTTATGTACTTCGAAAAACTGTTCTGATATAGCATGACTTTTATTAACCCAATTTGGTAATTCTACTCCAAAAAAAATAACACCATACTTGCTATATGAAGCTCCAATAAAACCAGTAATTGGCATTATGAGCATGCATAAATAAAGCAACAAATGAATTGCTCTTGATAATATTGCTTGCCAATGTGGAACACTCGATAGAAGCGGAGCGGGTTTATGAGTAAACCGCCATATCAATCTAAAAAAAATCAGCATGGCAGCGATAAGGCCAAATGATTTATGAAGGTTAAAATACCAACCACTATAAGGCTGATCTTCAATGGACATCATATACCAACCTATACTAATTAATCCTATCAAAAGGAACGCTATCACCCAATGAAGCAATCTAGTGATAGTGTCATAATGCCAATTTTTATTGTTCTCCATGACAGCTCCTTTCCAATCGGTTTATTTAATCCTTAGTCATTTTTCTAGGTTAAGATATATATCAGTATGAAACAAGTATATATATTGATATATTGAAAATCGCTAATTTAAATTATGGAGAGCCTTTATGAGAACAATCGGAATAAAAATAGCATTTATATCTACATTATTAGTATCAGGTTTAATTTCACCATCGTTATTCGCAGGTTCTAAAAATGCAGCTAACAATAAAATAAATGCTGTCATTTCCTCCAACGTTTTTGAAATGGCAAAAAAGAATGAGAACTGGAAATTAGCACTAGTGACAGGTAAAGATGCGCAGGTTGTTTTCATGAATATCACACCTAAGACCAACCCCTACAATGAGATTGGGCTCGAAACACATCAATTTGATCAAGTCATATTTATTGTTGAAGGTCAGGCTAAATCTGTCCTTAATGGCAAAAAATCAACTGTTACAGCAGGTGATATGATTTTTATCCCTCAAGGGACTCCTCATAATTTTATTAATCTCAATGTGAAGAAACCATTCAAAATAATTAGTGTTTATTCGGCTACAGATATTCCTGAAAATGCTGCATATAAACAGAAATCTGATACACCACAAGAGTGACAGGTAATCCCCTCAAAAAATAACTGATGCCAAAAGTGGAGTTTTCTCGTAACTTATGTACAGGAGAACTCAGGTTTGCTTGCTGTTCCATGAGTGATACCATTCTGGAAACTGTTCCGCTGGCAAGGCTTTGCTGATAGCAAAGCCTTGGCCTAAATCACAACCAAGATTGATCAGGTAATTTATGTGTTCTTTTGTATCTACACCTTCAGCAATGACTATCACATTTATTGCTTTTGCTATATCAATTATTGCTTTTAATATTTTTGTATCCCTTTCATTTATTAATATATTTCTAATAAAAGCAGTATCTATTTTCATATAGCGAAAGGGTAAGTTGACTAAATAATTAAGCGATGAATATTTTGTTCCAAAATCATCTAGTGAAAATTCTATACCAATCTGACGACATTTTTTAATAATGTCTGAGGTTAATTCAAATTGAGTTATAACGCTAGACTCCAGAATTTCTAGTTCAAGTCGTTTGTATATATTTTTAGGATAAGGTTTTACAATTTCCATTAATTTTTTAAAAAAATCTTCTTGTTCAAGTTGAAGTGCACTTATGTTGATACTAATTGTTAGCTGTTCATCAAGGTTTGTCCATAATTGTATATGATCAAGCGCTGTCTTTAGGGTGAATTCCAAAAGATCAAAGAAAAACGCATTACTTTTTATTTCAGGTAAAAACTGATTTGGTAGTAAGAGTCCTTTTTTAGGATGCTCCCAACGAATTAAGCCCTCCAATCCCAATATTTTACCGGATTTCATATTCACTTTAGGCTGGTAATAAAGTTTTAATTCATTATTTTTAATTGAAGATTTAATTGCGTTAACTAAGTCTTCTTGTTTTCTAATTTCTAATTCAAGCGCCGCATCATATAAAGAATATTTATTTTTCCCTGTCATCTTAGATTTATACATAGCCTGATCAGCTTGAGAAAGTAAAGCAGACGGACCGATGGGTATTTTTTGGGGATAAAAACTAATCCCAGCGCTAATACTAATTAATAATTTATGCCACTCTATAATTAATGGCTTCTTTAAATGTTCATATATCTTATCAATGATACTTTTAAAATCATTAGGATGTGTCAATCCTTCCAATAATATCACAAACTCATCACCTCCGATTCTTGCCAAGGTGTCAGTTTCACGTATTAAGTTTTTAATTAGTTGAGCAGTTTGTATTAATAGATTATCCCCTGTTTTGTGACCATATAAATCGTTTACTGACTTAAAACCATCAATATCAATAAATATAAGCGCCATGTAGTTTTTTAAGCGCCGTGTTTTTTCAATTGCGGTTTCTACTCGATCCAATAATGATTTTCTGTTTGGTAAATTTGTTAAGCTGTCATAGTATGCTAGATGAATTAATTGTTTTTTTTGTATTTCTTGTTGTGTAATATCGTAAAAAACGCCAATATAATTTACTAAGTCACCATCGATATTTTTTACTTCCGAGATCGCCAGTAATTGCGGATATGTTTCGTTATTTTTTCTCCTATTCCTTATCTCACCAAACCAATACCCTTGTTTTTTTATATCAAGCCACATTTTTTTATAAAAATCGTCGTCTTGAATTCCCGATTTTAAAATATTGGGATTTTTACCAAGGACCTCTTCTTTTTCATATTGGGTGATATTAGTAAACTCTGTATTAACATCAATGATATTCAGATCAGGGTCTGTAACAAGAATACCTTCTTTTGCAAAATGAAAAACATTTGCTAATATATTTAATTCTTTTTCAACTTTTTCTCTTTCAGTAATATTATGTAAAGTAGCAACCCACGCTGGACTATTTTTCCATATAGCTTCTTTCATATACACTTCTGCATATGTTATTTTGTTATTAACACCTAAAACTTCTACTTTAGTTGGTTTTTGTAGTTCAATTGGATAACTAAAATCACTGCCAACGAGGTCAGTATTTTTTTTATTCAATAAAACAAAGGATGCGTGATTGGCATAAAGAATTTTACCCGATAAATCTAAAACAAGAATCGCCTCTGACAAAGCGTCAACAAACTTTTCCCAGTAATGATCTTTCTGAAGTTCGTCAGATTTCACTGATATTTAACCCCACAAGTACTTTTTCTCGATCAGACAAGTCACCAATTATTCTGCGAATGGGCTCAGGTAAATCCTTTATTAACACAGGCGTGGCTATGATTTTTTCAGATTCGGCTAATTGTGGTTGCTCTAATAAATTAATAACTTCCGCTTCATACATACCTTGAAGTTCCGGTAGCGCGCAAATATCATGGAGATTTTTTATTGCTTTTTTAGCGGTAGATGTGTAACCGATAATATAAAGTTTTAACTTAAACTTAGCCATTATCATTTTCTCCATTTTTTATTTACTAAATTGATTGACTCTGTTAGTTGTATTTCCATTTCAATTTTTTGTTTTTTCTCTAGCAAGTTAAAGAGAATTATTGAGTGCTCAATGTTTTCAGGTGCACTATCCTTTTTGTCTGATTTCTCTATCAGCTCGATTTGTTTATTAATTGATTCTAATTGAATTGCCAATAACTTTTTCTTTTTCTTGTCTGTAGCCTGTTTTTCTTTTTTCTTTGATCCAAAAATCATGCCGCCCTCTCCGATGTAAGGATCTTCTATCACAATACCGTTATTTGTAACATGAAATTCCTTTATTTGATTTGAGGTGGCCATTCCTCGAGATTTCACTATCTGTAACGTTCGATTAAACTCACCATTTGATTCAATCAAACCTAGTTTGATCCATGAGTCTACTAAACTTGAAGCAGGGATAAGATCTTGATAATCAAAATATTCATGAACAAATTGATTAAAAACAAAGGTGATACTTTTGAGTTTCGCATAAGATATCAGACGAATTAATATTGATTTAACTTCAAAACTATCACCAACATCTAAAAATGAGGTGATGGGATCTATAATTAACACATGTGGTTTTATCTCTTCAATAATGGTGATAATACTAATGAGGTGTTCCTCTAAACCCATCTCTATTGTACGAAGAGAATGGATACTTACCATATTGTTTGCCACGGGTTCATTCAGATTGATACCTGCTGATTTAACATTGCTTATAAAACTAATAGGGGACTCTTCAAAAGAAATATAAAGCACTTTTTTTTGTTGCTTAGCTGCGGATGCGGCTAATGTAGCCGCCAGAAGTGATTTTGCAGTACCTGATGCTCCACTGATCATAATCGAGGATGATTCTAAATAACCTTGTCCACCAAACATTTTATCCAAAACAGGAATCCCGGTGGAAATATAAGATGATTTTTCTTGCTCGGTGAGACTAGTGTCCGTGATAGGTAAAATTGAAACGCCTGTTTCGGTCAGCAAGAATGGGTATTGATTTGTCCCGTGAGCTGAACTTCGCATTTTAAGTATTCTTAAAAAGCGGGTCATTAATTTTTTACAAATCACTTGTTCAAGTAAAATTACACAATCCGCTGCATATTCTTCAAAATAATTATCTTTTTCCGTTATCAATCCACTGGCAGCTGTAACCAATAAAGTAACGCGATGTTCTTTACACCATGTAAAAATACTTAATAAATCAATTTGATAATTGGATGTTTCTAAACCTATGAGTAGATTCTGAAGTGAATCGATAATTACCACAGGGTCTTCGCCTGATAAGCTGGATTTAATTCGCAGAAGAATGGCATCCAATTCAAAACCACCCGTTACTGTATCAGTTAGGTTTGGACGGAAATCAAGTACAGCGAGTTTCTTATTTATATTTGCGTCACTTCCGGATAATCCATATTTATCCATGTTTTTAAGGATGCGTTCTGGCGGTTCGTCACAAGTAAGGTAGGTGACGTGCCGATTATTCAGAATATTTGAATGAGCGAAAAACAGGCAAAAAACAGTCTTGCCACACCCTGGTCCACCTTTTAATAGAGAGGGGCTTTCCTTTGGATACCCACCTTTAAGTATATTATCGAGACCAGCGATCCCAGTGGAAACCTTTTGCATGTTCAAATCCGTTTGCGTTAATTCAATTTAATATTATTGCATTGCGTTTATGAACAAGCAAATCAAGGTAAATCTCAGATTGTGGTGGAGTCAATTATTGAGTTCGAGTATTTCAGCGCCATGGACGTACTGTAAAATTAATTAGTCCACAAATTGTGAAGACTAATCATGAGTAGATAGATTTGTAGTTTAGTCCTACTTGCAAAGCGAGTAACCGTCAAAATTTCCCGACGGTTTTTAGTCATAATTAATTTTTTTGAATCATCAAAAAAAGCATTGTTTAACATATTTGATAAATAGGATTACCTTGTTCAAACGCCGTGATATTGTTTACTGTTGTGTTAACAATATTTTCTATCGCCTCCTGAGTCAGGAAGGCTTGATGTGGTGTAATAATAACATTCGATAATGAACGTAACTTTAAAAATAATTCATCATGAATGGTGTCTTCCGAGTGATCTTTGAAAAACAAGCCTTGTTCGTTTTCATACACATCTAGACCAGCATAACCTAAGTTGCCCGATTCAAGCGCATGAATCAATGCTTGAGTATCACATAATGCACCACGCCCGGTGTTAATTAGCATGGCATTTTTTTTCACTTGAGTAAACGCTTTTTCATCCATTAAATGCATGGTCTGATCGTTTAACGGGCAGTGCAAGCTGATAATATCTGATTCATTTAGTAAATAATCTAACGAAACATAGTTAACATTTAAATTCCTGCAGATATCATTAGGCTCTGGATCAACGGCAAGCAATTGACAGCCAAACCCATTCATAATTCTAACAAAAGCCGTGCCTATATTCCCTGTACCTATAATGCCGACCGTTTTTTTATAAAGATTAAATCCAATCAGCCCATCTAGAGAAAAGTTATTATCTAAACCTTGTAAATATGATTTAAGAATTTTCCGATTTAATATTAAAATTAAGGCAACAGCAAATTCTGCAATGGCTTCCGGAGAGTATTTTGGAACACGGACAACGGTTATTCCAGCCAATCGTGCAGTGGCTAAATCCACATGATCAAACCCAGCCGAGCGCAATGCAATTAATTGAATTCCATAACTTTTTAATGTGTTAATAATATCTTTTTTTAAACAATCTGTTACAAAGCAACAAATCCCATCAAATCCTTTTGCTTTTTCAACCGTTGTCAATGACAGTGGCTCTGCCATAAAAACAAGGTTATGTTTATGCTTTAGAGTACTAAAAATGGGCTTTTCGTAATCCTTTGTATTGTATATCAGTATCTTCATAGATAAAGTCCTGTTTTTCTGCAATGATGCTGCTATAATTTATAGCGCACAATCAGAGCCATGGGCATGATTAATTCATGTCAGAATATGCTGTTACCTTATTTTTACCTGTTTTTTTAGATTCATATAATGCTTTGTCAGCCTTTTCAATAAGTTCATTTGCCATTGCTCCATCTGCTGGATACATGCTAATACCCAAAGAAATTGTCACTTCCGGCGGAAAGGGCCCCTTAGTTATATGTTGAATTTCTCGTCGAAATTCTTCTGCGCGCTTTTTAGCTAAAATTAATGAGCAATTTTGTAATATACAAACAAACTCTTCACCACCATAACGGCAAATCACATCCGCAGCTCTAGTCATGTGAGTCATCAAATGACCTAATTTCTCTAGGATAATGTCGCCAACTTCATGACCATGTGTATCATTAATTTTTTTAAAATCATCAAGATCGAACATAATCACTGCAAGCGTACTCTTTTGTCGCTGTGCATAAAATAGTTGTTTCATTAAAAACTCATCTAAAAATCTCCGATTATATAAACCAGTTAACGCATCATGTATAGATTGATTATGGAGTAAATTACGTAAATTAATATTTGCGATGGCCAAAGCAACAGTATTAGACACCATATTTATAAGAAGATGATATTCAATTAATCGAGCATGATGGTCATTTGCTATCTCTATTTCTGTATACATTAAACCAAAAACTTCATTTTGAGCCGTAACCGGTATGCAAATATAAGACAATTTTTGCTTAGGATTTTTAATATGATCGCAGATAACGCCAGCTTCTGAGGCATTAGTTTCATGAATAATTCCGCGTCGAATGGCCCAACATTCCTTTGGCGTAATAATTTGCTCATATTTGTCAGGCTCCCCCCAAGTAGAGGTTGCTTCTAAGTACTTGTGTGATGAATTAAATAGATATAAAGCGCCTTTGCTAAAGTCTAATATTTTGCTTGCATATGACGAGATGGCAATAATCATTTCATCTTGATTTTTGCAAGCAATAAGCGTTTCACTGAGCTCTGTTAGTAAAAATCCTTTTTTATTACTAATATCTAAATTGTGTTTTTCGATTTCTAATTTATTATTAGCTTCTGTAAGTGCTTTTTCTTTTTCTTGTAGAAGTGTTGTTTGTTGGACACGGGCGGATATATCACGAATAATGGCAATTGCAAACTGCCCTTGTGTTGTTGTAAGTGGGCTTAAGCTTATTTCAATAGAAAAAATATGACCATTTTTTTGTTGACCAAATAACTCCATATTAATCCCCATAGGCCTGACGCGCGGAGATTTGAAATAATTTTCACGATGGGCTGGATGTCTGCTACGATAAGGTTCTGGAATTAAAATTTCCATTTGTTGACCTAACAACTCTTTCTGAGCATATCCAAAAAGAGTTTCTAATGCATGATTAACCTCAGTTATTACACCGGCTCTATTAATCGTTAGCATAGCATCGGGTATTGCATCGATGATTGCAAGACGAATTGCCTCAGCGACACGTAGTTGTTTATTTACTTCATCAATATGTTTAACATGTTGATGTATTTCCATTTCCATTTCCATTTTCCCGGACAACTCTTTTTCTTGAATGAATGAGGTAACATCAACCACGCGGTGAATAATGTATTCGACATTATTTTTTTTATCAAATACAGGTGAGTTTTGAGGGCTAAAATAGCGAATTTCGAATTGTCCATCAGTTGATTGACGGCGTATAGCATATTTTTGTATAGCCATTGTATCTGTGGATTTATTAGTCAATACACGATTCAATGAGTTACGTAAATTTTCAATACCTGTAGCACTTGGATCATCGGGGTTGTCTGGGAATATTTCAAAAATATCTTTGTCAATTATCTTTTGACGCTCTGTCATAGTTGCGTTCAGATAGGCTTGGCTCGCGCCTACAATTTTTAAAGCTGTATTTAAAATAAGATACAAATCAGGAGCTGATTCTAAAATAGTTACTGCATCTTTTCTAAAATCCTTTTCAGACATTCCCATGGTTCATCCATTTATCTGTAGAGGCTTAAAATCTTCGGATTTTAAGCCAAGCTTGTTAATATACGTATTAAGTGCAATGTGTAAATTAGTAACCATAGCAGTTCTATTTAAATCATACTCATTTCGTTTTAATCCATTATCCCGAGCTGTAGGTCCTTTGCGATTACAGATAGATGCAAGGGCATGTTCAACTTTAACACGCTCTCTTGCCTACTTTCGACCTTCTGGTGTTTCAACATAATACTTTAAAGTCTGGAGCATTGCTTCTTGATCATGAATTGCAATGGTCCTTCCTGTTTTTTAATCACTACACTTATTTTTTATCAGGCAGATACTGCATACTTTGGATGAATATTTAGCTCTAAAGCTACCAGGTTTACCCGTAATCCGTTGAGTTTGTCCTGCAGGACAAGTGACAATCGATTTTTGCAGGTCGATTACAAAATCTTTTTTGCCATATTTGCCTTGTGTTGCTGTATTCCACGGTTTGGCAATCACTTTTTTACCCTGGGCATACAATTCGGAAGTCCAATCAGCAGAAGGGTATCCTAGATTAATACTTTTAGATATAACAGTCCCATATTTCTCGACTTTGGGTTGTTGATAAATATTCAAAATCAAGCTCCTTGATAACGTCGCTCATATTGTCCTCAGCATTTTTTCTAAATTTATAGCAATTAAACCCAGTATATTTATTTTGTTAGTTGAGTCTGGAATAGTATTACATGTAATAATTGATGCTGCGCCAGAAGCTAATAAATTATTTTTTGTTGTTTGATTTAGCAATGGATGGACAGCCAAGCAAATGACATTATTATAGCCTTGCCACGACAATTGCTTGAGAATAGTTAACATACTTGAGCCTGTCGATATAATGTCATCCATAAGCACAAGTGTTTCATCTATAATAGAAAACTCAGGAATATCAATTTTTACTTCATGGTCTGATAATCTATTTTTTTTACAAATGATAAATGGCGCTTTTAATTGTTCAGCTATCTCAGAAACCCATTGTTTGCTTTCGATATCAGGGCCAATTAAAAAGGGAGATGTTATATTTTCTTTTATCCACAGAGCTATTTCGTTTGTCGCATGCAAAGTCATAACAGGAATAGAATAGATCTTTGAGAGGTGAGAGACTCGATGTAAATGTGGATCGATAGTAATAAGATAATCTACCCAATTTGAAATAAATTTGGCAAAAAGTTGAGAGGAAATCGCTTCACCAGATTCAAAACGCTTATCTTGTCGCATATATGAGAGATAAGGAGAAATTAAAATAATTTTTTTTGCACCTAATTCTTTAAGCGTTTGCGCAGTAAACATTAAAGACAATACTTTTTTATCTGGATTATTTAAGGTGCACAATAAAATAACGATTTTGTTTTTAACTACAGAATTAATCCTCACATAAGATTCTCCATCAGGAAATCTTTTTATAATCAGCTTACCTTCTTCTATATGAAGCTTATTTGCTAAAAGACGAGCAAATGGTGTATTCCCAGGGAATGAAAAAATAATGCTATTGTTCATATTCACCTATTATCGAGTTATTCAAAGAAAACACTTTTCTTTAACTACTTGGTAAATCAATTTTAATTTTGGAACCAAAAGCTAATCGCAATGCATTAACTATAGCAATAATATCTATACATTCTTGAAGAATCGCACCCATGACAGGGCTTATAAAGCCAGTCGCCGCAAATCCCATGCCAATGATACTCAAGAGCATTCCGCCAATAGCGCTTTGTGCTGCAATGTTTCTCGTATTGATGCTTAGATGAAGTAATTCATCCACTTTGCTTAATGTGTTTTCCATGATGACAGCCCCTGCCGCTTCAGCAGTGACACTACTATGCCGACCAAAAGCAATCCCAACAGTTGCCGCTGTTAAAGCTGGTGCATCGTTAATTCCATCGCCCATAAACACAGTAGGTGCTTTTTCTCTTTCATTCCTAACTATCGCTAATTTTTGCTCAGGGCTTTGAGATGCATATATTTCTGTGAAAGGAAGTAACTCAGCGAGATAATTAACTTCTGATTCACGGTCTCCCGAAACCAACATAATTTTTTTAAATTGATGGGCTGGCATTAAATGACTAATAAATGATTTGCTTTCAGCTCGTGGAGCATCGTGAAAATGTAAAGACGCTGCATATTGGTTATTTAATAAAACAATACATTCTAAACCTGGAGACACAGGAGGCAGTAACCCTTTATATTCAGGCAATATTTCTAATAGTTTTTTGCGACTTGTAATTTGCACTTTTTGATGATTAATGATGCCGTTTAAACCTTGTCCTGGTTTCTCCGATACATTAGTCGACTCAATTAAATCAATATGCCGTTCTTGGGTTGCTTTTATAATAGCGCTCGAAAGGGGATGCTTTGAATATCGCTCAAGGCTTCCAACATATTGTAATACTTGTTCTTCTGTATAATTTTTAGCGGTAGAAATTTTTGTTAAGGTAGGTTTCCCATAGGTTAGCGTACCTGTCTTGTCAAAAATAGCTGTTTTACAGGTGGGTAATTGTTCTAAAACGATAGGATCTTTGATAATAATAGCTTGTTTCGCAGCTCGTGAAATAGCACTAATAATCGTAATGGGAATAGCAATTAATAAAGGACATGGCGTTGCAATAACCAAAACTGCAAGAAAACGAACGGCATCATTTGAAAAATACCAAGCCCCCGCTGCGAACAAAAGTGCAATAGGCGCAAAAATAGCGCCAATTTGATCGCCTAAGCGGCGAATTGATGGACGTTTTTGTTCAGCTTCTTCTAATACTTTCACAATAACCGAATATCTTGAGTCCACTGTTAGTTTAGTTGCTTGAATAATGAGTACCGACTCTCCATTGATAGCACCCGATAAAACTGATGCACCAGGGGCCTTAGAAACTTGATAAGGTTCTCCCGTAAGATAAGACTCATCCATAGAGCCATTTCCTTCAATTACAATGCCATCCACGGGACAAGCTTCATGTGGATAAATAACAATTTGATCATTAATATGAATATCGATTAATGGAATGTCTTCAATTTGACTGTTAACCTTTCGATGAGCAATAGTGGGCATACGTTCTACTAAGGCTAATAAAACGGAAGAAGCCTTACGCAACGCATAGTGCTCTAATGTTTGACCACTGGCTAACATAAGAATAATTAGAGATGATGCTAAATATTCTTGTAAGATAATACCTGTGATTAAAGCAATTGCTGCAAGTGAATCTGCGCCAAAATTTCCTCTTAATAACTTTAAAATAATTTGCAAAAATAAAGGCACTCCTCCAATGACAATTAAAAACAATAAAGGAAAATTGACAAAAGAAGCATTAAATGCATCCAATATAAGATAGATACCGATAGCAATAAGAGACACCAGTGCAATAAACAATTGCCATTTTGATTTTAAAAAATTAAAAAAGATACTTATTATATTTTTGCTCTTCATTTTGGTAGACGATGCCTCAAGTTAATTAAATAACGATAACCATAGCTACAATAAATAGCCCTTGTCGAAGATCATCAAGCACCTGATGAGGATTTTTCATCAAAAAGGCATGCTTTTTTATTTAAACGTCTTACATAATATCTCCGAGTCTAAATAAGCTGGAATTTCACATTTCCAATGAAAACGCTGTTCTATTTGAGATTTAAGGGCTTCTGCTGCGTCTATTCCTCCATGAGTAATAAATAGTTTGTGAGGGGCCTTTTTTAGATGAGCCAACCAATTTAACATTTCAGTGTAATCTGCATGCGCGGATATATTTTCTACTTGCGCAACTTCAGCTCTAACAGGAATCATTTGTCCAAAAATTTTTATTTCTTTTTCTCCTCGAATCATCCTATCTCCACGAGTTCCTCCAACCTGATAGCCACTGAATAAAATCGTATTTTTATTATTTCCTGCAAAATGACGTAGATGGTGAATAACACGACCTCCAGTCGCCATTCCACTGGCCGAAATGATAATCATAGGAAATTTTTGATTATCTAAAGCAATGGATTCTTCAACGGAGTTAGTATAAAGCGCCATATCACAGATCTCTTTAGCTTGTTGTTTCGTTAATCGATTTTGTTCGGCGTATTGAGAAAAAATTTTGGTAGCATTGGTAGCCATTGGGCTATCAACATACACGGGAATATCCGGAATTTCATGTTTGGATTTTAATTCATGAAGATAATATAGTAATGATTGGGTTCGCCCCACTGCAAACGAAGGAATAATGATTGTTCCCCCGCGTTTGACGGTACGATTAATTATTGTTTTCATTTGTGTCAGTGGATCAGTATCGTCGTGCAAACGATTACCATACGTTGATTCGATCACTAAAAAATCTGATGTAGGGGGCTCTTTGGGTGGATACATCAACGGATCATCTTGTCGACCCAGATCGCCTGTGAATAACAATGAAGTATTCTCATGCTCTAAACGGATGAGTGACGCG
>CAZNVR010000003.1:29397-36074 GCA_964576655.1 uncultured Legionella sp.
CCGCCATAATAAAACGTGGCATATAAATTGTCAGCTATTCGAATGCGCTCTTCAAAAGAAATTGTATGAAAATATTTTAAAGAGTTTTCAGCTTCTTTTTGAGTATATAACGGTAAAGCGGGATGATGTTTTGAATAACCTTTGCGATTTGCATAGTTTGCTTCTTCCTCATGAAGATGTCCGCTATCTGGTAATAATATGCTACACAATGCTTTTGTTGCTTCTGTGCATAAAATTTTTCCACGAAAACCATTTTTTACCAATAAAGGAATATAACCACTATGATCAATATGGGCATGAGTGAGTAACACGTAGTGAATTTCTTTAGGATTGATCGGCAAAGGTGCCCAATTTCGTAATCGTAACTCTTTATATCCTTGATAAAGCCCGCAATCGACCAATAAATGAAGTTGATCTGCCTCAATAAGATATTTTGAACCGGTAACAGTCTTAGTTGCACCTAAAAATTGAATTTTCATTAAGGGCTCTTATAAGGTGTAATAAGATAAGTATAGGTTCAATTTCGCGTATTGGGTATTAAGAGACTTTTATTAATAAAAAGATGTGACCTTGCGTGAAGACGACTCTAGCGTTCAAAAAGACCATGCCACGGAAAACATGGCGATGGTTCGATACTGTAACTCCATGTTTTTATGGTGGCATGATAATAACAACCGCCCAGTGTACACATGCCCTGGTTATAAACCAAGCCATCGAATAAATCGATCGGTTGTTTGTAGATGCATGGCGTTTTTTGTATCAAAAACGATGGTATAACTTTGAGCCGGCATGTTACTCGAGATTGGCGTAACTTGTTTGATCTGACCTAAATTTATAATTTGCATTTGTGTTTCATAATAGCCTCGAACCATTTTAATCGTTGGTTTAACCAAATGGATTTGATTGAGTGTTATGTCAAGGTTATTGGGTGTTGCTAATATTTGATTGAGTTCTTTTGCGCTTAATGCGATGTATTCAACACCATTAATTTGGCGTCTTAGCATTCGCCCTAAAGGAGGGGTAGACATAAATATTCGTTCGTAGTTATCAGCAGACATCACTAAAACGGCGGTATTTTCTTCACTACCACTTTTTACGTGAATATTGGTTAGCAAAACATCATCTCGCTTTGCGCTGTCATCAAATACAGGATTAGCGGCTTCGTTTAATTGAGCAATGGATGGAATGGGTGAAAAACGTTCGCACTTTAAAAATTTTGATTTAGAAAACCAATCATCACTGGGATAATAGGCTATCAATAATGAATTATTTTTAATGGTATCGATAATAGGTTTTACTAAATCCAAGGGTACAGCAGGGCATCCCCAACTGCGCCCCGAGCGGCCATATTTTTTAATAAACGCATCTTCAACATACCACCCACCATGCATGACAATATAGCGATTTGATGCATTACTATTAAAGCCTGCATCAAGGCCATTTAATCTTAATGATAAACCATCTCGTCCATAATAGATTTGTTGGGTTTTATATACACCTATGCTGCTTGTTTTACTATCATACTTGTTGGAAAAAAAAGAAGAGGTGAGGGCGCCTGATTTTATTCCATGTGAAACGTAAGTATGAAAAAGTAGCTTTTTATCTTGCAAATCAAATACCCAAAGACGCTTTTGGTTTGCAGGTAATGAATAATCAACAATCGTTAAAATATTATTATGCTCAACATTATATTGATTTGTACATTTTAATATGGTCATTACTTTATTAATGACATCAACATGTAAAGTGCTCGCTTCTTGATGCAACATCTCTCTTATTTCGTTGGTGGGTAGAATTTTAATTTTGGGGCAATAATTGGTTATTTTAGGCGAGATTAATTGTTGCAAAATATCTTCAGATGCTTGCAAAGGAAGGCATGTAAATAAAAGTGCTGTCATTAATAAGGAATTTTTTTTCATGTAACATCCTATCCATAGAATCATGCATTAAATTCAGTATAGAACGACTATTTGAAATTTGGTATAACGTTTAAATTGATTAGCCGAGTTAGCTAAAAATCAGGCGACTCGCATCACGAGATCTTGTCAGGGATGTGGTATTCCTGGTTTTAGTTTTGAGGTAGCCCTGATTATGGGGCAAATGGGTTTGGTGATGTCTTTAAAATTATAGTACTATGTTATACCTGTTTTAATTGGATTTGAATGTGGAAAAAATACGTTTTTATTTACATAAAATATATTCAAAACTACCTGTTATCGCATTCGATTCATTATCTATTCCTGTAGCTTGGTATATTGCTTTTTGGCTACGTTACAACTTACATCCTTTTCCTGATAATCGTGGAATGACTTATTCCTTAGCTGCTTTAGTTATTTTATTTGCAATTCAGGTGACGTGTTATTATTTATTTAAAGTGTATCGAGGGTTGTGGCAATTTTCTTCATTGAATGATGTAGAACGAATTTTATGTGCAGTGGTTACGGCTACTGTTACCGTGATTCCCTTGTTTTATGCAGCAAGTCTTATTCAATATGTTCCCAGATCGGTTTTGCCGTTATATGCCATTATATTAACCACAATATTGTGTGGTGCTCGGTTATGTTTTAGACGCTATTGGGATAGAAAAAATGGTAAAAAAAATGAACATGAAGTCAAGCGAGTATTAATTGTAGGGGCAGGGCAAGCTGCTGAAAGTTTATTGCGCGATCTTATTCGAACGCCTTCTTATTTGCCGATAGGCCTTGTGGATGACAATCAAAGTAAAAATGGCCTTGAGGTTCATGGTGTGCGTGTTATCGGGGTAACCGGTGATTTACCCCAACTTGTCAATCAATATCAAATTGATTTAATTTTTATAGCCATTCCATCAGCAGGATCGCTGTTGATGCGAAAAATAGTGAATTATTGTGTGGAAAGTAATGTGCCTTTTCATACGTTACCAAGTCTACATGCACTAGCCTCAGGACATGTAGAGGTGAATGCGTTAAGAAAAGTAAATATTGAAGATTTATTAGGACGAGATCAGGTTAATTTAAGTTGGGATAAAATAGCGGCTCATATAAATGGAAAGCGTATTTTAATCACAGGCGGGGGAGGGTCAATAGGGTCTGAATTATGCCGACAGATCATGAAGCTACATCCCTCTCAATTATTGATTTTGGATAACTGTGAATACAACTTATACAGTATTGAGCAAGAGCTTAAACGTATTTACCCTGAACATGTCATTCAGTTGGCCTTGGTCAGTGTAACGGATACAATTGCTATCGAGGAAATTTTTGGTCAATTTTTGCCGGAAGTGGTTTTTCATGCAGCAGCATTTAAGCATGTCCCTCTGCTAGAAAATCAAATTCGAATTGCTGTAAAAAATAATGTGATAGGCACTCAAATTGTAGCTCAAGCCAGTGCTGCTGTTTTAGCTGAAAAATTCATTCTTATCTCAACCGATAAAGCAGTAAATCCTACTAATATTATGGGCACAACTAAACGTGTTGCTGAAATTTATTGTCAAAATTTAAATGCTCGTACAACTACGCAATTTATTACGGTTCGCTTTGGCAATGTGTTGGGTTCAACAGGGAGTGTGGTGCCTTTGTTTCAAAAACAATTACAAGACGGAGGGCCTTTAACTGTAACGCATCCTGATATTGAACGTTATTTTATGACGATTCCTGAAGCCTCTCAATTAATTTTACAAGCCATGGTGAACGGGCAAGGCGGGGAGATTTTTGTACTGGATATGGGGGAGCCAATTAAAATTAGTTATTTGGCTGAGCAAATGATTCGTTTGGCTGGAAAAATACCTGGTCAAGATATTCAAATTCAATATACTGGTTTGCGACCTGGTGAAAAATTATTTGAAGAGCTGTTTCATGCATCAGAGCAGTTAGAACAAACCGAACATGAAAAGTTATTTAAATCTTCTTATCGTCATATTGATTGGGAGCAGCTTACTCAAACCACACGGATGCTTAATGCAGCCTGTGATGAATACCAGGCTGATGAGCTCTTGGTGCTTTTAAAAAGCTTAGTGCCAGAATTTAGTTGTGATATGAATTATAACTAATAAATTATCGATTTTCAGGCTGACAGCTTATGCAAAAAACCGTGCTGCGTTGGCCTAATTTAAATGATTCCAAGGGAGTATTACAGTGAATACAGGGTTGTCCCGCGCGTCCATAGACTGCTAATTTTTGTTTAAAATAACCAGGTTTTCCGTCACTATTTACAAAATCTTTTAATGTAGTACCACCTTGCTTAATAGCAGCTTTTAAAACATATTTTATTGCGGCTACTAATCTCTCACACTCTATTATTGTTAATAAATTTGTTGGTGTTAATGGGTGAAGTCCTGCTAAAAAAAGTGCTTCAGCCGCATAAATATTGCCAACGCCTACGATGATTTTACTATCCATAATTAATGTTTTTACTGCAACACGACGAGACGAGGTGTGTTGCAGTAAATAGCTTGTTGTGAATGTTGGTTCAAGAGGTTCAATGCCTAATGATTTAAGTAGCGGGTGTAAAAGTGGCGTGTCGTTTGTCCAGAGTAAGGCACCAAATCGACGTGGATCTGTATATCGTATGCTTGTTTGATTGTTTAAAACCAGATCCATATGATCATGCCGATTAGCTGGTGTTGTGCTATTAATTAACTGCAAACGTCCCGACATACCTAAATGAATGATTAATGTGCCACTATTTACATTCATCAATAGATACTTGCCGCGACGTGATAAATCACGTACAACCTGATTTTTAAGCCTGTCTTTTAAATCTGTAGGAATAGGCCAACGCAATTGATGATGACGAAGGATGACATCGTTTATTTTTTTTTCTTGAACATGTGGTTTTAAGCCATTCATGATCGTTTCAACTTCAGGAAGTTCTGGCATACAAAATGAAAGTTAGTGTTTTTTAAACTATACCATAAATAAGCGGAGTCTTTTGTTAATTCAAAGAATCTCTGTTAGAATTCCTCATATTTTAATCCGATGATATAGGCTCCCAATGAGTTATACAATTGCGCGTACGAACATGATTAAACAACAATTAAGAACAGGTAATGTTCTGGATGAACGAGTTTTATCTCTTTATGAGCATGTTGCTCGAGATGCATTTGTTCCACCATCGATGCAGTCATTCGCTTATTCTGATATGCAAATTCCTTTAGAGCATCAACAACGTATGATGACGCCCTTAGAGGAATCATTATTATTAGAATCATTAGCCTTGCAAGGGCATGAGGTTGTGCTTGAAGTAGGAACAGGGACTGGATTTTTAACAGGACTATTAAGCAAGCTTTGTAAAAAAGTAGTCAGTGTTGATTATTATGCTGATTTTACTACGAACGCTCATAAACATTTAGCGGCTCAACAATGTTCTAATGTTGAGTTATTTACAGGTGATGCATCACAAGGTTGGCTTGATAAAGCACCTTATGATGTAATTATTATTACAGCATCAATCGAATCGTTAAGTGAAATTCAACGGTTACAAGTGTTACCTGGTGGAAAATTATTTGCCATCGTCGGTCGTCAACCCGTGATGCAAGCTCAACTTCATCGTCTTGATCATCAAGGTAATTGGGACATGCAAGTGGTTTTTGAAACGTCCCTGCCTGCAATTATTAGCCATGCCAAGCATGAGCAGTTTGATTTTTTAGGATAAAAAAAAACGTATGATTTCGCGAAGCATTCTAATTGCTGTGATAATGAGCACGGCTACATCGCTGTACGCAACAGACTTAATGGATGTGTACCGCCAATCATTGGATAATGATCCGACGTTTAAAGCTGCTTATAGTACTTATATGTCTCGGCGTGAAGCGATTCCGCAAGCATGGGCTGCATTGCTACCACAATTAACCATTAAAGCATTAGCAGGCCGTAATCAACAAGAAGTTCGATCGCGTTTGTTTGATGTTAAGCAGCCTTATGGTACCAATCAATGGAATGTAAGTGCATCTCAAGCTGTTTTTAATTATCAAGCTTGGGCCCAAGTACAACAAGCAGAAGCTTCTGTTAAAGCCGCACTTGCTGTATTTAACGATGCTGCTCAAAATTTAATTATTCGCTCATCCAGTGCTTACCTGGAATTGCTTTATGCAAGAGATACATTAAGTTTTGCTGAGGCAAAAGAGCGTGCAAACAAACGTCAATTGGATCAAGCGCAACAACGTTTTAACGTGGGTTTAGATGCAATTACATCGGTGTATGAAGCCCAAGCAGCCCATGATCAATCCATTGCTCAAGTTATTTCTGCTAAAAATAATTTGGTTAATAAAGGCGAATCATTAAGTAAATTAACCAATCATGTTTACGACAACATATCCATGTTACGTGATAGTAAAATTCCATTAATTAAACCTGAACCGAGTAATGTCGATCAATGGGTAGCAACGGGTTTAAAGCAAAACTATAATTTATATGCTGCAAAGTATAATTTACAAGCAGCCAGAGACAACATAAAAGCTCAATCTGCAGCCAATTATCCCACTTTTGCTATTCAAGGAAATACGGTAACGACTCACAATGACTCAGGTAATCAATCAGGTGGTAGTAACCCATCCATTAATAATCTTGCCGATAATTTTCTCATTATACCTAAGCAATCGTTATCAGGTGTTGCAATTACGATGAATTTCCCTGTTTCTCAAGGACGGCTTGTTTTATCCAAAACACGTCAAGCACAATATGATTTTCAAACCTCAAGTG
>CAZNVR010000004.1:0-33572 GCA_964576655.1 uncultured Legionella sp.
GGCTCGCAGAGACGCAAGTTAGTTCGGAACGTTTTTCAGCCCCTGTCTAAACGTTTGCCAAGACGGAATTTCACACTCAGTGAGGTCATGTTGACCACTCATGAGCCCGCCCTAATTATTCTTTATAAAAGAGGGATTTTCGTCATACTTGGGGGCTATATCTATTGGGCAGAAAAAATATTCAGGTAATGAATAATCTCCTTTATATGGCTCTAATTCACCGGTCATGGGTTGTAAATCTTGTACATGTTTGCCTTTTGCTTTTAGAAGCGTTCGAAGTTGTTCTACAACAATTACTTTTTCCTGATGGCTCATTGTTTTGGTCTGGTGTTGTAAGATGACATGCTTGAAGTATTGAATAGCTCGAGAGATATCTTGTAAATCAAGATATATTGAGCCTAAGGCATATGCCGCACCAATATAGTTTAATGTTAATGCGTTAGTTAAACGTTCCACATACTCCCCTAAGTGATGTTCATTGCTGGTCAATTCAAGATTGACAGAGGGGAGCGGTTTATTTTGAAAAAAATAATAATTATAATGTTGTGTCGGCAAAAAGGGCTTTAAGCGCTCTTTATTATGAGTATGGATTTGGATGAGTTCGTTTTTCATCTCTTCAGGTTGCGAGCCAGGTACTTTTTCCATTACTTCTCGTAGGTCATCTTGAAAAGCTGCGTTAATTCGATTTTCTCCAAAGATTTTTTTTGAGAATAACGCATTCATTTCTCGAGAATTATATTTCATGCATTGAAATACGCAGGTAAATGGTATGAGTTCTGCATGGTGTGAATAAAAAGATAATAAATCATCCAGGATGTCTTGTCTGTCATCAACAAATAACAATCTAAATCTTGATTTGTGGCCTAGTTTTAAAGCAATATCATGCATAAACATATATATCATGAGTGTTTTTGATTCATCAACGTACTCCAGACATGATGCTCGTAAGTTTTTTCCTGGTTGCCAATGACATAGCTCAACAACCTCTCCATATCGATTTTTCGATCGCATGGTTGTTGTTATCACAAGTCTCTGATGAATTGAATATAATGCCTGATCCATTAAATTATATGTCGATCCTGTTGTTAACTCGTTACATACATCACTAAGTAATAAAGGATGAAATTCTACAGTAGGGCAATTTGAGGTAAACTGCTGTTTTAAGCGTAATAATAGGTCTGTTATAAACACTCCGCCTAGTAGAGAGCAGCTAATCATCGATTGACCATTCTTATCATAGAATCGAGCGGCATTAGAAATATCAAGATAAATGGATTGACGTAATGATCCAATCACTATGAGGATGTGTTTGTACGCGTCATTTTTTTTCAAAAAAGCGATGATTGTATCTAGTAATTTGTTGCGTGCGGCAGATCTATCCGTGCATCCATCAAAATCTAAACATAACACAAGCGTTTGAATGTTTTGATGGGTATTGATGGGAGAGTGATCGGTGAATTGCATAAACAGATGAAGCCAAAAAGGTCATTGAATTTAATATTTTATCATGTTGGATCTCGTTTTGTCATTGATTTCCAAGTGTTTTACAGAAAAGTCTCACTAAAGCGCTCTATACTAATCAAAACACAAACCACATGAGCTACCTGATTATGGGACACATCGCGTCCTTTAGTTATTTAAAAATAAATAGTGAAATTTTAATGCTGGAATGTGCTCATATGGCGAAAAATGAAGATAAATAGATTTGGTTTCAAACATTTTAATGCGTTTACTTTGTTTAAAACTGGCCACGTTAAGGAGAATAGGTATACACTTAACTGTATCAAGTAAAATATTTTGGTGAATTGTGAGCAAAAAGAAAATAAAAGACCCTTTTTATAAAAGAGAAAGTGAAAAATACGCAGATCCTATTCCAAGTCGCGAATTCATTATGGAGCAGCTTAAGGAGTTTGGTCGGCCTATTTCAAGGAATCAATTAATTGATAAATTAGGTATTGAGGACGAGAGCAAACAAGAAGCGTTGGGATTTCGTTTGCGTGCCATGCTGCGTGATAGTCAAATCATGCAAGATAGACGGGGTCGTTTTTGTTTATTAGAGCGCATTAATTTACGACGCGGTACTATACAAGCACATCCTGATGGATTTGGTTTTTTTATTCCTGATGAAGGTGGTGAAGACATGGTTATCACGGCTCGAGAAATGCGAGTCGTTATGCATGGAGATGTGGTTCTTGCCTATCAAGCCGGGTTGGATAGGCGTGGTCGTCCTGAAGGAAAAATTCATGAAGTGATTGAGCATGCTAACGCCAGTGTTGTTGGTCGATTTTTTTCAGAACATGGTGTGAGCTTTGTTGTTCCTGATAGCAAACGGTTGACCCAAGATATTTCAATTCCACCTGAATCAACCCTTAATGCTAAAAATGGGCAAATTGTGTTGGTTGAGTTGTTGGCTTTTCCCAGTAAGCGCACTCAGGCAATCGGCCATGTCATTCATATATTGGGTGAGCATATGGCACCAGGCATGGAAATTGAAGTCTCTATTCTTGCGCATGGTTTACCAGACAAATGGCCTGATGATATTTCAGCTGCGGTAGCTAAAATTCCTCAACGGGTAGATGCCGAGCAGTTGGTGGGGCGAACCGATTTACGTGAACTGCCTTTTGTTACAATTGATGGTGAAGATGCACGTGATTTTGATGATGCAGTGTATTGTTATAAAAAGCCTAACGGCGGTTATCAGCTATACGTAGCGATTGCTGATGTGAGTCATTATGTGCCTGTTGGGTCCGCTCTTGATAGTGAGGCCGCACGTCGTGGTAATTCCGTTTATTTTCCAGGTAAAGTTGTTCCCATGTTACCTGAAGCCTTGTCGAATGGTATTTGTTCGCTCAATCCACATGTGGATCGTTTATGTATGGTTGCTGAAATGGCAATCAGTGTTGAAGGCAAAATTGTTCGTTCACGATTTTATCGTGCGGTCATTCATTCTAAAGCTCGACTAACCTACACCCAAGTCAGCAATTGGCTGATTGCTGGTCAATCTGACGAAGCACATGAACCTATTTTCCCTATGGTTCAATCGTTACATTCTTTGTATGCCATTTTGCTTAAAACACGTAAAAATCGTGGCGCAATGGATTTTGATACCACAGAAACACGTATTGAATTTGATGAAAATAAAAAGATTAAACAAATTGTTCCTGTTATTCGGAATGATGCACATCGTTTGATTGAAGAGTGTATGCTGGTGGCTAATGTCGCTACAGCGCGCTTTTTAGAAAAAGCAAAAATTCCCACGGTATATAGAGTGCATCCCGCCCCTGAAGAAGATAAAGTTGTTGCGTTAAGGCAATTTTTAGGGGAGTTAGGGTTGCAATTGGGTGGTGGCAAAAAACCAACGCCTAAAGATTTTCAAAAAACACTAGCCTCTATTGGTGATCGACCAGAAAAACATTTAATTGAAACAGTGATGTTGCGCTCGTTAAAACAGGCTCAATACATTGAAGAAAATGCTGGTCATTTTGGTCTGGCATACCCGGCATATACCCATTTTACCTCACCTATTCGGCGCTATCCTGATCTTCTTATTCATCGTGCAGTGGGTTATTTGATTGATAATCAACCGTCAAAAAAATTTCCGTACACGGCGGAAGACATGAGTCGGCAAGGCAAGCATTGTTCATCTACCGAACGACGAGCAGATGAAGCCACAAGAGAGGTGGTGTCTTGGCTTAAATGTGAATACATGCAAGATAAATTAGGCCAAGTGTTTCGTGGAAAAATCTCTGCTGTAACAGGCTTTGGTATCTTTGTTGAGCTGGATGATATTTATGTTGAAGGATTGGTTCATGTGACTTCCTTGAAAAATGATTATTATACCTTTGATGCGGTTAAACATCGTTTAGTTGGTGAGCGTGGTGGTACGGTGTATCGTTTGGGTGATAAAATGACCGTATTAGTAGCGCGAGTTGATCTAGATGAAAGAAAGATTGATTTTGAACTCGCTGAAGAAGGTGATATGAATGTCTGATCAATATGTATATGGTGTGCATGCGGTAGCAGCCTTATTGGCAAATCCTCATCGTGTAACCAAAGTGCTGTATTTAACCCAAGATAGGGTAGATAAGCGCGTGCAGGAGCTACTCGCTTTAGCGCAAGAAGCCCATGTTCCAGTCGAGCGGCTTGCTGCTCAAAAAATGGAGCAACGTTTTCCTGATTTTATTCATCAGGGTGTTGTGGCCGTTGCCGCCAAACTTCCTGAATATGTAGAAACTGATTTATGTTTGTTGCTTGAGTCAAGTAAAAAACCCAGTTTAATTCTAATTTTAGATGGGGTGACCGATCCGCATAATCTCGGCGCATGTTTACGTAGTGCTGACGCAGCAGGTGTTGATTTTGTTATTATTCCAAAAGATAAAAACGCAACAATTACCCCCGTGGTGAGTAAAGTGGCATGTGGTGCGGCTGAAAGTATGCCTGTGGTGCGAGTGACTAATTTAGCGCGTGCTATGGAAATTATTAAGCAAGAAGGTGTGTGGATATACGGCGCATCAGGGGACGCTGAAGAACTGGTTTATCATTTAGATTGTAAAACATCCATGGCCATTGTTTTGGGTGCAGAAGGCACGGGCATGCGACGTTTAACACGTGATCAATGTGATGGCCTATTTGCATTACCTATGTTGGGTACGGTCACCAGTTTAAATGTTTCTGTTGCAACAGGTGTTTGTTTATATGAAGTTGTACGTCAACGAAAGCAATTTTAATGGATGTATTGTTGGGCCATTGGCCCAACAGCTTATGTTTATTTTGCATTAAAATGACTTGCAACAAACTCCCAATTCACTAACGACCAAAATGCATTTAAATAGGTTGGTCGTGCATTACGATAATCAATGTAATAGGCATGTTCCCAAACATCGCAGGTCATTAATGCGGTGAGATCTTCTGTCATTGGGGTTGCTGCATTGCTTGTACTGATAATTTTAAGATGACCTTGTTTATCTTGTACTAACCAAGCCCAGCCTGAGCCAAATGTAGCAATGGCTGCTTGTGTGAATTGCTCTTGAAATGCAGTAAATGAACCAAAAGTATGGTTAATTGCATCAGCAAGTTTACCTGTGGGTTCTCCTCCACCATTTGGGCTTAAGCAATGCCAGTAGAACGTGTGGTTCCAAACTTGTGCGGCATTGTTAAAAATCCCACCCGATGATTTTTTAATAATCTCCTCGAGTGTCATGGTTGCAAAATCACTATCGGCAATTAATTTATTTAGATTTGTGACATAGGTTTGATGATGTTTGCCGTAGTGATAGTCCAAGGTTTCTTTGGAAATATGTGGTGCTAGTGCATCCATCGCATAAGGTAGGGGTGGTAATGTAAATGTCATTGATAACTCCTGATTAATTAATGGTGTTAAGTGTAGCAGGTTAATAAACAGTTACAATCGTGAATTGCACGAGAGTTGCAATATGGTCTGATTTTCGCCATAATGGACCTTTGTGGTTTATTACATAGGTGCATATATGGATACGATAGAAAAAATCAAAAAACAAATTAGTGATAACACCATTCTTCTATATATGAAAGGTAGTCCTAAATTACCTCAGTGTGGATTTTCAGCTCGTGCAGTTCAATGTATTGATGCATGTGGTGTAGATTTTGCTTATGTGGATATTTTAGCTAACCCTGATATTCGCCAAACGTTGCCACAATATGCCGATTGGCCTACTTTTCCGCAATTATACGTTAAAGGCGAATTAATCGGTGGATCAGATATTATTGCCGAAATGTATGAGCAAGGTGAATTAGAGAATTTGTTGCGTGAAGCAATAGCCGTATAACTTTGAATAACGGAGAAAAGCATGAGTGTTTTAGTTGGACGTAAAGCCCCTGATTTTACCGTACCTGCAGTTTTAGGTTCTGGTGAAATTGTAAGTCAATACCATTTTGGTGAAGAAACAAAAGGTCAGTATACAGTGGTTTTCTTCTATCCATTGGATTTTACGTTTGTATGCCCATCTGAATTGATAGCCTTACACAATCGTATGTCTGATTTTACCAGCCGTGGTGTAAAAGTAGTATCTGTATCAATCGATTCACATTTCACTCACAATGCATATAGAAATACACCTGTTAATGAAGGTGGAATTGGTGCGGTTGGTTTTACAATGGCGGCAGACATGTCTCATTCAGTTTGTCAGGCGTATGGCGTTGAACATCCTGTTGCAGGTGTTGCTTTACGTGCGGCATTTATTATCGATAAAGACGGTGTTGTTCGCTCTCAAATCGTTAACGACCTGCCAATCGGACGTGATATTGACGAATTATTACGACTCATTGATGCAGTACAATTTGCCGATGAGCATGGTGAAGTCTGTCCTGCTGGCTGGAAAAAGGGTCAGGCAGGTATGAAAGCAAACCCTGCTGGTGTTGCGGAATATCTTGCAGAGCACTCTGGAAAATTATAATTAACGCCTCACATCACTCCCGCCTTGATGTGCGGGGGGATGTGGCTATCATCATCCCTTTTAATCTGTCTGTCGTGCATCACGCCATTGATTCATCATCATACAAAATAGTTCGGCTGTTTTCTCCGCATCATAAATAGCAGAATGGGCTTCTCTTGTATCAAAATGCACCCCTGCAGGTTTCATCGCTTTGGCTAATACAGTTTGTCCATACATTAGGCCCGCAAGTGTTGCTGTATCGAAACAGGTAAATGCGTGAAAAGGTAATTTTACGCCGGTTCGTTTAGCTGCTGCTTTCACAAATAATAAATCAAACCAAGCATTGTGGCCCACGAGCACCGCACGTTGGCATTTGCTTTGTTTTAACGCTTTATTGATAGGTGCAAAGAGTCGCTCTAATGCCTCTTTTTCATCTAGCGCAAATCGCAATGGTTGCCATGGGTCTATATGATTAAATGCAAGTGACTCAGGATTTAATTCAGCACCATCAAAAGGCAGTACATGTTCAAAAAATCGTGCCTGAGGTATAAAACGGCCCTCTTCATTCATGTCGAGCAATACCACGCACATTTCCAATAAAGCACTTCGCTCAGGATCAACACCTCCTGTTTCTATATCCACAACCACAGGAAGAAAACCACGGAAACGCTGTTTAATTTGTTTGGTAAAAATACAATCAGGTGGGTTCACGAATACTCCATTGCAAAGTGCTGCCAGCGGCCAATGGTACGACACAGGTATCCCCAAAGGCCAGGGTTTTTGGTATGACTTGAGGTTTTTTAATTAATTCTATTTGTTTATCAAGTACAGGTAGCTTATAAAAATCAGCACCAAATCGACTCATGAAATCATTTAATTTTGACATGCAGTTCAAAGAGTCAAAGGCTTGAGCATACATTGATATTGCAAAGGGTGCTGAATAGACCCCAGCACACCCACAAGCACTTTCTTTTAACTCTTGTGCATGAGGTGCACTATCTGTACCAGCAAAAAATTTAAGATTACCACTTGCAACAGCTTGTTGAAGTGCGCGCTGATCTTCTTCATGCTTTAATATAGGCAAGCAATAATAATGAGGTTTTATACCTCCTGCGAGCAAATCATTACGATTATACAATAAATGATGGGGTGTAATGGTTGCAGCGATGGTTTGGGGTGCATTTTTTACAAAATCAACTGCAGCACGGGTTGATATATGTTCAAGTACCACCCGAAGCTTTGGAAAATCACGGATAATGTTTGTTAGATGCGTGTCAATAAATCGCTCTTCCCGCTCAAAAATATCGCCAATGGTTACTTCACCATGAATTTGTAGGACTAAATCATGTGATTGCATGATGTCTAGTAAAGGATAAAGTGCTCGTATTGAACGTGCGCCTTCTGCAGAATGGGTGGTTGCACCAGCAGGATATAATTTAGCACCTAATATATAAGGTGATTTAGCAATGTCATGTAAATCTTGAGGATTGACCTGTTCATTAAGATACAATGTCATAAATGGCGTAAAGTCATGCGGTCCAATTGCTGCCACAATCCGTTGACGATAGCTTAGTATCGCAGCCATGGTTGTTAATGCTGGTTGAAGATTAGGCATGACAAGTGCACGCGAAAAATATTGGGCAGTAGCTGGTACTGTGTGTTTTAGTGCGTCATTGTCTCGAAGGTGAACATGCCAGTCATCAGGTCGAGTTATATATAGATTGGGCATGAGTAAATCTCTTAAGATAAAGATTAAGAATACCATGCTTTTCTTCTAATTTTATATTCAAACACCCGACATTTTAGCTCTTAAAGTGAGCACTATCAGTGACTTATTGGCATTGATAAGCTTTTATAATATTTTTTAATGAAAAGCATTGACAACCGCACAGTTTATCTTAAATATAGAAGAACGATGAACCGAAATACGCTAGCTTGATATCAAAAATGAATTTGTCGTGATGGTGTTGACAACGTGTAATTCAGGATTGATAATCCTAGCAAGTACGTTTTCGGATTAGAGCGATGATGGCGTACTGAAGTCAGCACCAAATTGTGGCTTTATGAAAAAAAAACGGAAGTTTAATAATAAAAAGTGGAGATAAAATATGTTAAATTTGAAAAAAACAGCTGTTGCTGTTCTTGCTTTTGGTAGCAGCGCTGTATTTGCTGGTTCTATGGGTCCTGTTTGCAGTGCTGTGAACGTTACTGTTCCTTGCGAAGCTACAGCTTGGGAATTTGCTGGTAAAGCATTATATTTGAAACCACAAACTGGCAGCAACAGTGGCTTCAGTCCTGTTTTTGAATCTAATTTAGTTGACCACGCGCCTAACTACAATTGGGGCTTCCAAATTGAAGGTGCTTACCATTTCAGCACTGGCAATGACTTGAACATCAACTGGTACCACTTAAGCCGTTCTAGCGACAGAACAATTGGTGCTCAACCAACATCAACATTTACTAGTCCTTTACTAAGTGCACCAATTACTTCTACAGTAAACACAGCTAGTTTAAGTGTTGATCCTAAATGGGATGCTGTTAACATCGAAGTTGGCCAGCATGTAGATTTTGGTGACAACAAAGCTATTCGTTTCCACGGCGGTGCTCAATACGCTCGTTTAGCTAACGACACTGATTCTTCAAGCAGCATTACTTTCACATCTCCTGTTGCTGGTACATTTACACAAGCTCTGGATTATAACCACACTTACAACGGTTTCGGACCTCGTTTAGGTATGGACATGTCTTTTGATTGGGGCAATGGTTTAGGTATCTATGCTAACGGCGCAACTGCAATTTTAGCTGGTACACGTTCACATAGCTTTGCATACTCTGATGCTGTAGACGGCGTTGCTGGTAACGTAGTAACAGGCAACTTGTCAAGAACTGCTATCGTTCCTGCTGTTGATGCTAAACTAGGTGCAACTTACACTTATGCTATGCCACAAGGTGACTTGACTGTAGACGCTGGTTGGATGTGGGTTAACTACTTCAACGCTCGTTCTAACGTAGCAGGCGACGTTTCTGACTTTGGTCTTCAAGGTCCATTCGTTGGTCTAAAATGGATGGGTAACATTGCTTAATTTTAAGCAAAGGTTCCATCTAAAAACCCATTACTTCGGTAATGGGTTTTTTTATTTATAAATTCAAGTACATCTGCCGTTAATTTCATCACAAAGTCTTATCATCACCTAGTCAATACTCGCTCTCCAATGTATAATCCACCTCACTCCGTTGTTAGTTGTTGGATTGTTTTTAGATGAATTATAAAGCACTTATTTTGGCTGGATTGTTAATTGTAAGTCCACATGTTGTCATAGCAAATGATGCACAATTAAAAGAAGAAATTCGTGTGCTTCAACAGCAAACCCAAATGCTTCAAGCAGAATTAAATCATCTGCAACATAAAGTGATGAATAAAAAAACATCCACTTCACCTACTACAACGTCAAATAAGAAAAAAAAATCGTTTAAAACGAAACATAGCAAGCTTAAAGCAGCTCATGTACATAACAGTGTAGTCAGTGTTAAGTCTGAAGATGGCAAGCCTGAATCCGTAGAATATAACCCTGTGGCTTTAATTGCAGACGGGCATGTGGTTACCTATATCGGAGGAGTTCCTGTTGTCACATCTCCTTATTTAGGTGCGATGCCTGCGTTTGATGGTTCAGATTATATTGTAAATATTTCAAGTATTAACCGTGACATTCGATTAATGCAGCAACGCCGACGTTTGTATGGATCTTATGAGCGTATGGGATACCCTGTCCCTAATTTACCTATTGTTGCTATCAGCGGTAAAGTTGAACCCATGGGTACGTTACGTCAATCGACATTTGGTCCTCGTTCAGGTGATTGGAACTTAGGATCGAGTGAGCTTGATGTGGCTGCCGCCCTTAATGATAAAGTTGAGGGGTATTTAGGGTTGGCTTATGATGATTCACCACCCTCTGTTGGTCCTCGAGTTTCTAACTCAGCATTATTTTTAAACATGGGTTTTGTTAATATTGGTGATTTAGATGAGTCGCCATTTTATTTTACAGCCGGTCAGTTGTATGTGCCCTTTGGACGCTTTTCAACAGCAATGATTAGTTCTCCATTGCCTACTCGTTTAGGGCGTACTCGAACAAGACCGTTTATTTTAGGTTACAAATCCCAAAAAGATACAGGCCCGTTTGCCGCAATTTATGCCTATAAAAGTGATACTATTTTAGGAAACTCTGCTGTAGGGGGGTTAAATTTAGGGTATATATTTAATACAGGCTTTGCAACTGGTGAGTTTGGAGGAAGTATCATTAGCTCATTGAACGATGCTGGTGGCTTACAAATTACAGGCTCTAATGTTGGAACCACATTTGGTGGATTTGGCTCGTTTACTAATGGCAGTGAACTTGTTCATAAAATTCCAGGCGTTGATTTACATGGTAATATAGGTTTTGATCGATATAATTTTACTGCGGAATGGGTGAGCTCACTGGGTCGTTTTCATGAGCAGGATTTAAGTTTTAATGGTGTAGGTGCAGCTCCTCAAGCGCTGCAATTAGAAGCAGGAGCGACCTTTATGACCTTTGATAAGCCCTCATCCATTGGGTTAGGTTATCAATGGTCAAAGGATGCATTAGCGCTCAACATGCCAGAGCATCGATTAAGCGGTGTATATAATATTTCAATATGGAAAGATACCATTGAAAGCTTAGAGTATCGCCATGACATTAATTATGGGGCCAATCAGTTTGCAAATGGTGCAGCTCCTCCGGGTGTTGTCAATGAGAATACAATCGGTGGAGGTGTTGCCGATACTCTCTTACTACAAATTGGTGTATATTTCTAATTAATCTTTCTAAAAGGAATAATGATGTCAATTATGTCAGATCGATGGATAGAAAAAATGGCGTTAGAACACGGAATGATTTCACCGTTTCAACCAGGTCAAATGCGCGAACACAAGGGTGAAAAAATCATTTCTTATGGTGTATCGAGCTATGGTTATGATGTTCGTTGTTCAAATGAATTTAAAATTTTTACAAATATTAATTCTGCTATTGTGGATCCTAAAGCATTTGATGAGAATAGTTTTGTTGACGTACAATCAGACGTTTGTATTATTCCGCCGAATTCATTTGCATTGGCAAGAACGGTTGAGTATTTTCGTATACCGCGTGATGTATTAACCATTTGTCTTGGTAAATCAACGTATGCCCGTTGCGGTATTATTGTTAATGTCACACCCTTAGAACCTGAATGGGAAGGGCATGTTACATTAGAGTTTTCAAATACAACAACACTTCCTGCGAAGATTTATGCAAATGAAGGCGTTGCTCAGATGATTTTTTTAGAGGCAAACGAAGTGTGTGCGGTGTCGTATAGAGATCGCGCTGGTAAATACCAAGGGCAAGTAGGCGTTACCTTACCTCGTACATAATGAGCGTTATTACTCTTCAACAATATTATATTGTTCACGAGATTGATTAATTCGATCTCGTAGTCCTTTGCCTGGTTTAAAATGAGGACTATATTTGGCAGTGGTTACCACACGCTCACCTGTTTTAGGATTATGTGCATTTCTAGGGGCGCGATAATGAAGCGTAAAGCTACCAAAGCCGCGTACCTCAATACGTTTTCCTTGAATAAGTGATTCACTCATTAATTCAAGAATATGATTAACGCCATTGCCAACTTTATCTTCGGACAGATGCATCATTTTTGCTGCAATATTTGCGATCAGCTCAGACTTAATCATACGATCTCCTTTTTCACATTGTATTTAAGAGTAATATATTTAGTATAGACTTGAAAAGAACAATCATGTAGTTTTTATTCGTTGTTGAATATATGCCTTAACAACCCCCCAACTCATTTGAACCGATGTAATTTTAAATATTTTAAATGCGTTTGTTTTTAAAGGCTTACTAATACTAATCACCGTCATGCAATCTGTGCTTTGTGCTATCCGTTCACTGATTGCAAGCCACATCTCTCCAAAAAAACCGGTTGAATTGATATAAATCAGTGTGGCAGAACTAAAATTGGCTGTTAGAAAATCATCATGAGTAAACTGTATCGATGGGCAGGTGGGCGTTGTTTGTTTTAAATAGTAATGTTGCTGTTGTTGGTAGGCAATATTGTGTAATGGTTCAAGTAATTCTATGCCATGACTTTCTTGAACATCAAACACCATGGCACAAGCAATGACAGCTTTTCCTGTGCCGCTGCCTAAATCATAAAAAATGGTTTTTTTATTCGGTTTTACAAGAGACAATAATGCGATGAACGAGCTAAAATCTATTTCTCCATAGATATATTCAATTGCATCATGCGTTTTTCTAGCTTGACGCGACAATGCAAACCCATCAACATGTTGATATAACTCATTGAATAACATCTGATGTTCATCTAAGACCAAGGCCGCTCGCCAGCGTTTAATAATCATTTTGTCACGCCAACAACGATAATAAGCGGTTATAGCCAATATGATGAGAGTCAGGCATAGAATCCACATGATTTAGAGCAACTTGTGAGTGTTCATCCATTCATCACTTGCAAATTTTGACATGTAGTTTCGAATGGAGTCGGGTAAAATAACCAAACATTTTTGTCCTTTTTTTAATGTTTTGGCAGCTTGAAGAGCAGCCCACATGGCAGCTCCACTGGATCCTCCCACAAGTAGCCCTTCTTGTTGGATTAATTGACGTGCCATTTGAAATGATTCTTTGTCACAGGTTTTAATATAAGTATCGACAAGATCATTACGGAGTACTTTTGGAAAAAAATCATAGCCTATGCCTTCAACTAAATACGGTTTAATGTCATCACCTCCACCTAAAATAGAGCCAACTGGATCAACGCCAATAATTTTAATCGATGAATAATGTTCTTTTAGACGTTTTGCAAGTCCTGTTATCGTTCCTCCCGTACCTACACTTGCAACAAGCATATCGAGTTGATCTTTAAAATCGTCAATGATTTCTTGAGCAGTTCCCTTATAATGGGCATTGGGATTATCAGGGTTGGCATATTGATCTAAAATGTGCGAGTTAGGGATATCTTGTTGTAACTGTTTCGCCAGTGAGATATGGCTATCTGGATCTTGGGAAGCCGCCTCAGAGCGCGTTCTATAAATGGTTGCGCCTAATCGCTCAAGAATCACTTGTTTTTCATGGCTCATCTTGTCAGGCATGGTAATAATGACCGTATAACCAAGCACCGCACCCGCAAGCGCAATACCGATACCTGTATTGCCGGATGTTGGTTCGATTAAGGTATCACCGGGTTGAATTCGCCCAGATTTTTCAGCATTCATCACCATTTCATAACCGATTCTATCTTTAATTGACCCACCAGGATTTAAAAACTCACATTTGACATATAAATCACACTCAAGTTTTGTACTGATATGATTAATTTTTACAATGGGTGTATGACCAATTGTTTCAAGTATATTTGAGTAAATCATAAGAGTCCTTTACAGGTTAATTATAAAAAGCATAGCAGTGGTATTTATGAATTACGAACATTGATAACTCATATATCTCTTTTGTTATAGGTTATTTTCTTGCAAGTTATAGGGTGGGAGGTATAAAATGTGTTGTTTATTCATTGTGTTTAAGAACAATCCGTTGATAGGAGGGAGCGTGGGCTCTTTGTTAAAAAACAATGCCATGGTTACATGTCTTGTGGCTGCCATGCTGGCCTTTAACAGCACAACTATTTTTGCTGTTGAGAGTGATGCTAAACCAACAGCACCTGCTGCTGAAACCTATTATGCTGCATATCCCCCAACCGTAGCGGCTAATCCTGAGCAAGCAAAACAAATTGCTCGAGGCGAATATTTGGCTAAAATGGGTGATTGTTTAGCATGTCATACCAATGTCCAAGGTGGTACTCCAGCGTTTGCGGGCGGTTTATCTATTGCAACGCCGTTTGGCACATTCTATACGCCTAACATTACGCCAGATAAAACAACAGGCATTGGCAATTGGACTGAAGCCGATTTTGTCCGTGCTCTCAAAGAAGGTAAAGATCCTCAGGGTCGAAATTATTTTCCTGTGTTTCCTTATATTTACTTTGCAAATACATCAGATGACGATGCCAAGGCGTTGTACGCTTATTTCATGAGTATTCCTGCGGTAAAACAAGAAAATATCCCTCTACCTTTTCCGTTTAACGTTCCAGGTTCACGCGCTACTTTATTAGGCTGGAATCTATTGTTCTTCTATCCCAATAGTGCTTATGAAAATGACCCCACTCAAACACCAGAATGGAATAGAGGTAAATATATTGTTGATGGGCTCGGACATTGCGGTATGTGCCATACACCATTAACGCCATTAGGTTCACCTAAAACGACATTTTATCTGACTGGTGGATTTATTGATGGGTACTGGGCACCTAATATTACGAAAAAAGGTTTAGAATCAGCAACTGAGGCACAAATTTCTGATGTGTTTGTAAAGAATGAACTGTTAAATGGTGCAGGTCCAGTTGCCGGTCCAATGGCAGAAGTCAATCATAATAGTTTAAAATATCTGACAGAAGACGATCGATTAGCAATTGCCGGTTACTTAAAAACCGTTGTTAGTCGTGAGGCAGTGGGTATTCCCGGCTCAGATGCAGCGCCTACGTTAAGACGAGGCAAACAGGTGTATTTAAGCTCTTGTATTCTATGCCATCAAAACGGTGAAATGGCCGCTCCTCGTATTGGCAATGGAGCGAGTTGGTCATTAAGACTTAAAACAAGTGGTTTAAATGGCCTTTATCGTCATGTTATCAACGGTTACAATAGCATGCCTATTAAAGGTGCTTGTGTGACTTGTTCTGATAACGACATGATAGCCTCTGTGGATTATATCTTGAGTAAATCACTCAATCGTTCTCAACGTATTGACTTAGCGTCTAATGGCCAGAAAAAATTCCCTTCAAGTGGAAAAGATATCTACAATGAAAATTGTAGTGTTTGTCATAATGAAGGTAAATCAGGCGCACCTAAGTTAGGTGATGCTAAAGCATGGGACCCATTATTTGCGAAAAACGTTGATGTCTTGGTTGAAAATGTAACCAAAGGAAAAAATCATCCTGTAGATGCCAACTGTAAGCATTGCAGCACGGGTGATGTGATTGAAGCGATTAAGTATATCGCTAGTCAATCAACAACAAATGGTAACTACTCATTGTGGTAAATAAATTATACGACTCATGGTGATTAAACCGAATGGGTCGTATTTAACGAAGTGGGGAATAGGCATGCTAAACCGGTTAAACGTATACAGATTATTAACGTTGCTCTGTATGTTCGTAACAACATCAACAGCGTTGGCTGCGGGCGATCCGTGGCAGATGAATATGTTCAAAGGTGTTACACCAATGAGTCAAGACATTTACAATCTACATATGATTGCTATTTTAGTCTGTGCTTGTATTGGTGTTGTTGTTTTTGGTGTGATGTTTTATTCCCTTATTCGTCATCGTAAATCCAAAGGTTATCAAGCTGCGTCATTCCATGAAAATATAAAATTGGAAATTGTATGGTCAATTATTCCTTTTTTAATTTTAGTTGGTTTGGCAGTCCCTGCAACACAAGTGTTAATCCGAATGGATGACAGTAGTGAGTCGGAGGTGACCATTAAGGTTGTTGGTTCTCAATGGAAATGGCAATATCAATACCTTGATCAAGGCATTAGTTTTTTTAGTAGCTTATCAACCCCTTACGCACAAATACAAAATCAGGAAGCCAAAGGTGAATGGTATTTGTTAGAAGTAGATAAACCATTAGTGCTTCCTGTTCATAAAAAAATTCGTTTTCTGGTGACCTCAACCGATGTGGTTCATTCTTGGTGGGTTCCTGAGCTTGGTATAAAACGCGATGCAATTCCTGGTTTTATGCATGAAGCATGGGCACGAATTGAGAAGCCAGGTGTTTATCGTGGTCAATGTGCGGAACTGTGTGGTATTAATCATGGATTTATGCCTATTGTTGTTAACGCGGTGAGTGACGAAGAATTTAAGCAATGGGTTGCAGCTCAGCCTGGTATTCATAGCGCATCTGCGGTCGATCAGCTGACATCAGGTACAGTTATACCTCAAAATACAACTAAGACTCGTGCTGATCTGATGAAATTAGGTCAGGAAAAATATGAAATGGTTTGCTCTGCATGTCATAAGACTGATGGTACAGGTATACCTCCAATGTTCCCGGCACTAAGAGGCAGTTCTGTTGCCGTTGGGAATCCTATTTCTCGTCATATTCGTATGATTCTAGATGGTGTTCCAGGCACCGCTATGCAAGCGTATAAAGATCAACTGACAGACGAAGACATTGCAGCTATTACAACTTATGAGCGTAATGCTTGGGGAAATAATACAGATGATGTGATTCAACCTGCGGACGTTGCAAAGGTTCGTATCGATACTATTCAACAACCTAAAATGGTTAAAAAAGCTCAAGTCGGAGGTTTGCGATGAGTCAAGTACTAACACACACAGCAGCACATGAAGATCATGGCCCAGATCAAGGTCGTGGTGTGATGGGTTTTATCAAGCGTTGGTTGTTCACAACCAATCATAAAGACATTGGTACATTGTATTTATGTCTAGCTCTGGTCAGTTTTTTCGTGGCAGGAGGCATGGCATTAATGATTCGTGCTGAGTTAGTTCAGCCAGGTCATCGTTTTATTGATCCAAATTTTTTCAACCAAATGACGACCATGCATGGTTTGATCATGTTGTTTGGTGTGGTCATGCCAGCCTTTACTGGAATGGCTAACTGGCAAATTCCAATGATGATTGGTGCGCCTGATATGGCTTTGCCTCGATTGAATAACTGGAGTTTTTGGTTATTGCCTTTTGCATTTATATTGCTTGGTTCAACCATGTTTCACGCCGGTGGAGGACCTAACTTTGGTTGGACTATGTATGTACCTCTATCTACTAAATATGCACCTCCCAGTACGGACTTTATGATTTTCTCTATTCATATCATGGGACTTTCATCGATTATGGGTTCAATCAATATTATTGCAACCATTTTAAACATGCGTGCACCTGGTATGACCATGATGAAATTACCTATGTTTGTTTGGACATGGTTAATTACAGCGTTTTTATTGATTGCTATTATGCCGGTGCTTGCAGGGGCTGTAACGATGATGCTCGCTGATAGACATTTTGGTACCAGCTTTTTTGAAGCCGCAGGCGGCGGAGACCCGGTACTTTTTCAACATATATTTTGGTTTTTTGGTCATCCTGAAGTCTATGTATTGGTGTTGCCAGCATTTGGTGTTATTTCAGAGGTTATCCCTACCTTCAGCCGTAAACCGTTGTTTGGTTATCATTTTATGGTTTATGCGACTGTTAGTATTGCTGTACTGTCATTCATAGTATGGGTTCATCATATGTTTACAACAGGCGTGCCTTTAGGGGCTGAGCTGTTTTTTATGTACACGACCATGCTTATTTCAGTGCCCACAGGAATCAAAGTATTTAATTGGGTTAGTACCATGTTTAAAGGTTCAATGACCTTTGAAACCCCAATGTTATTTGCGGTAGCCTTTGTGTTTTTATTTACAATCGGTGGTTTTACCGGCTTGATGCTAGCGTTAGTCCCTGCTGATTATCAGTATCAAGATACTTATTTTGTTGTAGGGCATTTTCATTACGTATTGGTCCCTGGCGTGATTTTCTCGCTGATGTCGGCAACGTATTATTGGCTGCCTAAATGGACAGGTCATATGTACAATGAATGTTTAGGTAAATGGCATTTTTGGTTATCCGTTATTTCTGTGAATATTGCATTTTTCCCCATGCACTTTTTAGGATTAGCTGGTATGCCACGCCGTATTCCTGATTACGCATTGCAGTTTACAAATTTCAATGTTATTTCAACGATTGGCGCATTTATATTTGGTTTGTCTCAATTGCTATTTTTATATAACGTTATACGAACGGTTCGTCATGGAAAAAAAGTTGATGGTCGTGTTTGGGAAGGCTCGCATGGTTTAGAGTGGACCTTGTCTTCACCACCACCATACCATAGCTTTACTGTTCCACCGGTAATTAATTAAGACATGCCAACCATGACGGCAAAAACACATGTGAGGTTGGTTGGTATACTTGCAGTCATGGTTGTATTGATGTTTGCTTTTGGTTTTGCATTAGTACCTATTTATAATAGCTTATGTAAAACCTTAGGCATCAATGGTAAAACCAATACGCAAGCTATTGCTTATGATCCTAAAACGGCAATTATCGCTCGTGATCGTACCGTAATGGTTGAGTTTGTAGCGACAAATAACAGCAGTGTACCATGGGCTTTTTACCCCACTATACAAAAAATTGCAGTACATCCCGGGGAAATTGCAAAACTGTCGTTTTATGCTGAAAATAAAACCAATCATCGAATGACAGTTCAGGCTATACCCAGTGTCACACCAGGAATAGCTGCCAAATATTTGAAAAAAACAGAATGTTTTTGTTTTACACAACAAACGTTGAATGGCCATGAAGCAATGGATATGCCTTTATTGTTTCATTTAGATGCCAATTTACCCAGTAATGTAAATACCATTACGTTGGCTTATACATTATTTGATGTCAGTGACCGAGTCACTAAACCTTAATCAGGAGAACTCCATGGGAGCACATGGTACATATTATATCCCTCAACCAAGCCATTGGCCTTTGGTCGGTTCAATTGGTTTAACCACAACGCTGGTGGGTGCCGGTTCTTGGTTACATACCGATTGGTTTGGCCCGTATGTTTTTACATTAGGCATGGCTATTCTTATCATCATGATGGTGGGTTGGTTTGGTCAGGTGATCTATGAAAATCAAAAAGGTCGCTATGATTTACAAGTCGATGCGTCATTTCGTTGGGGTATGTGTTGGTTCATTTTTTCTGAAGTGTGTTTCTTTGGTGCATTTTTTGGTGCCTTATTCTTTTCACGTTACTGGACTATTCCTTTTTTAAGTGGAGAGATGCATCCTATTACCCATATTACCATGTGGCCTGATTTTAAAGCGATGTGGCCTATGTTGATTAATCCTAACAATGAAACATTTGTTGGTGCTTATGAAGCCATGGGAGCTTGGGGTTTAGCGGCCATTAACACGGTTATTTTATTAACATCTGGTATTACCATTACCTGGGCGCACTGGGCGTTAAAGCTGAATAAACGTCGTCAATTAGAAATAGGATTGTTTTTAACGATTGCATTAGGCGTGCTTTTTCTAGGTTTGCAGGCCTATGAATACCATGAAGCATATACAGAGCTGAATTTAACACTTGATGCAGGTATTTATGGTACAACATTTTTTATGCTAACAGGTTTTCATGGTTTACATGTGACCATTGGTACGATTATGTTGATTGTTATTTTTGTGCGCTCTTTAAAAGGTCATTTTACACCAGAACGACATTTTGCTTTTGAAGGTGTTGCTTGGTATTGGCACTTTGTAGACGTTGTTTGGTTGTTTTTGTTTATCTTTGTGTATTGGTTATAAAATCATGGACAATCTAAAAGCCAAAGCTGCTCATGCAGCACTATCCTACATTGATGATAATTTAATTATTGGTGTGGGTACGGGCTCAACAGTTAATTATTTTATTGAAGAACTTGCAAAGATAAAGCATCGTATTGATGCATGTGTTGCTAGTTCTCATGCCACCGAAGCACGTCTTCGTGCTTTAGGATTGCCCGTTATTGAGTTAAATGCAGCAGATGATGTTGCTGTTTATATTGATGGTGCTGATGAAGTAAACCCACGATGTGAGTTAATTAAAGGCGGTGGTGGAGCATTGACCCGCGAAAAAATAATTGCCTCTGTCGCGCAACAATTTATTTGTATTGTTGATAAAAGTAAATTTGTCCAACATTTGGGGGCTTATCCTATTGCTGTTGAAGTCATTCCCATGGCGCGTAGTTATGTTGCACGAGAATTAGTAAAGTTAGGTGGAGATCCTGTTTATCGAGACGGCTTTGTTACGGATAATGGCAATATTATTCTTGATGTTTATTCTATGCCCTTAGGCTGCTTACCCAAAACATTAGAAGATACGATTAACACGATTCCTGGTGTCGTTGAAAATGGTATTTTTGGATCACGCCTTGCAGATAAAGTATTAATCGCAGATGAACAAGGTGTAAAAACGTATTCTCTTCCATAAACATCTGGCTGGAAAATGTCTTTTCATTTTCTTGTAACATTTATTCAAGATCCATGAGCGATGGTTTTTATAGACAATGGTGGAGCATAAGAGTCTCACCATATGTGATAAAAACAATATGTCTACGTTCTGTCTTTTATGTAAAGCATGGTACGTTGATACAAAAGCCATTTTAATATTTAAAAGCTTTTACCTGGTATACAACGGTAGTATTTATTATTTTCTTTTTGAATAACAGGAATACTGTGTGGCTTTGGATAAAAAAAATGATGAATGTTATTTTTAGGTTGAGTAGCTCGGTATGGCGATTGCTCTGTTAACAATAGATTTAAATAAATACGCATGTACTCTCGTCGATTAAACTGAGATTTCAGTCTTTTTTCTTTACGACGAGCTTTGAATGCAATTTTTTTCTTCAACAAAAGGTTGGATTTCTTTTGTGAAGGGGTCATGGGATAAATAAATCTGGGTGATAGTGATTTAAAAAAGTCCATTTGTCTTAATCCTTGTTTGATTGTTTGTTTTATTACCTCTTTTAAAAGTGTAGAACAAAAGTAAAAAAAGATCTAATTTGACTCATATTGTTGTTTTTGTTTGTTTTTTGATTCTTTAGGGTGGATGATGTTTAATTTTTTGTTAAGTTTTGTCGTGGGATTATCGTTTTCAATGTCATCATATGCTTTGCCTGGTTTTTCTTTTCTTAAAACAATGCATCAAAAAAAAGTTGCTCATGCACCACTTAAAACATCCCAGCCTGCATTTCCAATAAATCATTACAGTGATTTTTCAGGGACATGGAAAGGAGGTTGCATTGATCATCAAGGCAAAATGAATCTTGATGGAATGACCATTGTTAATAATGCGGATTGGTTTGATTATAAAGAAGAAGAGACTGGTCGCTCAGAGCATTTCGTAATAGGTGCAATGCAAAGCTTTTCGTCGGCACAGAACAATGATCATGCGATTGATCATACAATGCTTATGTGGAATGAGGATAAAACTCGTTTAATGTTGCGAAATGTCTCGTTAGAACAAGGAGAGGAAGGGCCTATTTATACTTATTTAGTGCAAGCGACATTCAGTTTGCAGCATAGCTTGTTGATTGTGAACACAACAATGCGTTTTATTGAGGATCTGCAGGAGTATGAGGTGGGCAGTGTTACTTGTACGTATTCTAAATTTGCTATTATATAACTTTGTACATGACAGATTGTCATGTACAGAGACCTCTTGGTTAAGGTGCTTGCCGTATTCTATCTTGTTCAGTAATGTAGTTCTGTTCTTTTTCTAAATCACGATTAATAAATAGACTATGAGGAAACCGGTCTATAGGATGACATGCTTTCAAAACGCCCCCATAAATAAAAGGTATGAATTTTTTAAGTGTTGTTCCATTGCTTAATTTTTTTTCAAGTGACCAGAAAATATTGTCTAAACAAGAGCTTTGATCAAGAGGATTGAAATCAATCGTATCTAGAAACGAAGCATCAAATTTACATATCGGTACGTTCCCGTTTGCCCCTATGTATCCAACTACATTTAATGTTGTATTTGGTGGCATCATGCAATAAATAAGTTCGTTGAAATTAAAACCTTTTGAATTATTTCTTCCTTTAACGCAAAGCGTAATTATTTCTCCTTTTTTATTTGTCGCTTCAAGAGTTAACATGATCCTGCTCCAGTAAATTTAGGGCATTATGTTATCATAAATAAAATAATTGGTCCATTTATCTTTCAAGTTATTCGTTTTGTGAGCTATTTGTTTGTGTGTTGGTGGATTAATATGTATTGCTGAAGCATCACATAAAAATTTGTGAGCGTAATTTCGTATTTAGCGAAATACATCTCAGGCGTTAATGGGACGTCAATAATTGTTCAATGTCTGTTTGGCCTGAGGATCGCGCTTAGCGTGTATTTCAAAGGGATGGATGCCTAAAGAGCTAATGTGCTTCATCCCAATTTTGCCCAACACCAATCGATACCAATAACGGTACAGAAAGTTCTACCGTATGTTCCATTATTTGTCGGATCATGGTTTGAGCTGATTCAAGCATGTCCGTTTGTACTTCAAATACCAGTTCGTCATGTACTTGCATGATCATGCGGACAGGGATGTGTTGTTGATTTTGCCAGGTGGCAGTTGCCAACATAGCTTTTTTAATAATATCTGCAGCTGTACCTTGCATGGGGGCATTAATAGCCGTGCGTTCAGCAGCTTTGCGTCGCATGACATTACTAGCATTAATTTCAGGTAAATATAAGCGACGTCCATATAGCGTTTCTACATAGCCTTGCTCATGAGCTTGCTTGCGAGTACGCTCCATATAATCAAGAACACCAGGATAACGTTCAAAATACACATCAATGTATTGTTGAGCGTCTTGGCGTTCAATACCTAACTGCTTTGCTAAACCAAACGCAGACATACCATAAATTAATCCAAAATTTACAGCTTTTGCTCGTCGTCGTTGCTCATGACTCACTTCAAGGAGTGGTGTAGAGAAAATTTCACTTGCTGTCGCTGTGTGAATGTCCCAGCCATTGGCAAATGCTGTGAGTAAATTGGCATCTTGAGAGAGGTGGGCCATAATCCGCAGTTCAATTTGTGAATAGTCTGCGGTTAATAATACATGACCTGGTGGTGCGATAAAGGCTCGCCGAATTAAACGACCCTCTTCAGTTCGAATAGGAATATTTTGTAAATTAGGCTCACTTGAAGAGAGCCTTCCAGTAGCAGCTACAGCTTGATTATAAGAGGTATGCACGCGATGTGTGTTAGGATTAATGCGTTTGGGTAGAGCATCAATATAGGTGGATACCAACTTACTTAAACTGCGATGCTCTAAGATTACAGCCGGTAATCGATAATCAAATGCTAATTCTTGTAGTACAGCCTCAGCAGTAGACGGTTGACCTTTGGGCGTTTTCGCCAGTATAGGCAATTTTTGTTCTGTATAAAGAATATCTAATAGTTGTTTGGGTGAGCTCAGATTAAAAGGCTTGCCAGCTAAACTATAGGCTTCTTGTTCTAGCTCTGCTAAACGTGCTTTGAGTCTTACGCCATGCTTCAGTAATAATTCATCATCAATTAGTACGCCTTGCCGTTCAAGCTCTGCTAAAACGGTTAGTAACGGCATTTCAATGTCGTGTAAAACAGTTTTTAATGTTTCGTCTAATTGAGGATAGATTTTTTGATGAAGTTTTAATGTAACATCCGCGTCTTCGGCGGCGTAGGGAGCGGCTTTATTTACGGGGATTTGATCAAAACGTAATTGTTTTTTTCCACTACCAGCTACATCGGTAAAACTAATGGTTTTATAACCTAAATATTTTAACGCCAACGCATCCATGTTGTGACGGGTGGCCGTGCTATTTAATACGTAAGATTCAAGCATCGTATCATATGCGATGCCGTTTAAATTGATGCCATGATTTTTAAATACGTTGTAATCATATTTTAAATTTTGTCCAATTTTACCAATAACAGGATTTTCTAAAATGGGTTTTAATGCGGACAATACATATTCTCGGGTAAGTTGCTGCGTACCATCATGATGAGTTAGAGGAATATATGCAGGCAGGCCTTCTTTAATTGCAAGCGCTATGCCAACAATTTCAGCCTGCATCGAGTCAAGACTTGTTGTTTCTGTATCAATACAAAATAATGTACAGGTGTTTAGTTGTTCAATCCATGCCTCAAATCTTGCTTTTTCAGTAATGATCTCGTAATTTAATTCAAAAACATCCTCTGCAGGATTAGGTTGTTCCTGACTCATTAATTCGTTCTGATTTAATAAGTCTTTAAGCCAATGCTTAAACTCATATTCACGGCATAATTCAATAAGCTGTTCGCGATCTTCTGGCAATTGAGTTATTTCATTAAATTGCACGGGTAATTCAACGTCTGTTTTAATCGTGATAAGTTTTTTGGATAATGGTAGTTGAGGAATGCCTGCTCTTAAATAATCACCAATTTTTCCGGTAATCGCATTTGCATTGGCTAATAAGTTATCTAATGTCTGATACGTTTCTAGCCATTTGACAGCGGTTTTTGGCCCGCATTTATTAATTCCTGGAATGTTATCGCTGGTGTCGCCTACTAACGTTAAATAATCAATGATTTGATGTGGATATACGCCAAATTTTTTGTGAACGCCACGAACACACAATGTTTCACGAGACATGGTATTAATCAGTGTGACATGCTCATTAACCAATTGAGCCATGTCCTTATCGCCTGTAGAAATAATAACAGGGAGCCCTGATTTTGTTGCTTGTTGTGCTAATGTACCGATCACATCATCCGCTTCTACACCGTCAATAATAAGCAAGGGAAATCCCATAGCTTTTAAGACATCAATTAATGGTTGAAATTGGCTACTTAATTCAACAGGCATGGGGGGGCGATTTGCTTTGTAAGCTGGATACCATTCATTTCGGAATGTTTTGCCTTTTGCATCAAACACAACAGCAATTTGTTTGGACTCATAATCTTTTACTAAGCGTTTGATCATATTAGCCACACCGTAAATTGCACCGGTGGGTTGCCCCTTTGAATTGGTTAACGGTGGCAATGCATGAAATGCCCGGAAAAAATAAGAGGAGCCATCAACAAGAATCAGAGGTTTGGTCATGCTTTACTCTTTTCATTTTCAAGTTTTAATAATCGTGTGGTTAATTGTGTTACTTTTTCGTTTAAATTATTTATATTTTTGCGCATAAAAGGAATGCGAGTGGATGCGAGTTCCTGTTCAATCGCTTTATCTTTAGGACGAGCAGGATTGCCTAAATAAATATTGCCTTGTTTAAGATGTTTTTTAGGTGGAACACCTGTACGCGCACCTAAAATTACGCCATCATCGATACGAACATGATCACTAACACCTACATTTGCAGCAAAAATAACATTATTGCCACTGGATGTGCTACCAGCGATACCGGTAAATGCGCAAAGAATATTGTGTTTACCCAGTTTGACAGAATGTGCCACTTGCACTAAATTATCAATTTTTGTGCCTTCTCCAATAACAGTAGCACCCAGTGTTGCTTTATCAATAACTGTATTTGCCCCAATCTCAACATCATCTTCAATAATCACTTGGCCTACATGAGGGACTTTAACATGCTTGCCATGTTCAAATGTATAACCAAATCCATCTGACCCAATGACACTTGATGCATGAATGCAAACATTCGCCCCAAGTTTGCAGTTATCATAAAGAGTAACATGTGGATGAAGGGTGGTGTTGGCACCTATCATCACATTATGGCCAATATGCACATGGCTCTTAATCACACATTTATCACCAATAGTGCTTCCTGACTCAATAACAACAAATGCTCCAATGGAAACATCTTTGCCTATAACAACCTTGTCTCCAATTACAGCGGTCGGATGAATGCTTAATGTAGGTTTGGATTCAGGATAAAAATGTAGTAGAAGTTGGATAAACGCTTTAAAAGGATTTTCTACTTGAATTGAAGGTTTATTGATAGGGTTTGTATCTGTTGCAACTAAAATTGCAGCAGCACTAGAGGCTTCTGCTTTTTTTAAATTATCAGCCCCTTCCGCAAAAATTAGAGCATTGTCGATGACATGATCAATGGGCGATAGAGCTGAAACCATAACGTTTGGATCGCCAATGACAACACCATCGACCAGTGCTGCAATTTCAAAGAGTGAAGCATTCATATAGAGCCTTTCATTTTGCAAAATGAGGCCATTATAACGTTATATAGAGATAGGTTACAAACAGCTTTAGACGCTAATATTCTACTTCTGGTGTTTTATTCGATCTTAAATCCAGATCTTAAAATGGATTTCACCTATCAAGGTTAAAAAACAACCAAAAAAATTGGGTTTGACACGAATAAATGCGTCTACTCACCTAGAATAATTAATAACGTTGAAGTATTAATGCCGCATTTGCTCCACCAAAAGCAAAATGATTTGAAAGAGCAATGTCCACTTGTTTTTTTCGTGCTTCATTGGGTACATAGTCAAGATCACATTGCGGATCGGGGTGTTTGAGATTAATTGTAGGTAGGATGGTTGCGTGTTGTAATGTTAGTACTGTTGCAATAATCTCCATCGCACCTGCAGCGCCAATTGCATGGCCTGTCATGGCTTTTTGTGCGGTAATAGGGATCTCATACGCGCGCTGTCCAAATACGTCTTTAATGGTTTGTGTTTCTGTTAAGTCATTGAGTTGTGTACCTGTACCATGTGCATTGATATATTGAATATCGTTAGGCGACATCCTGGCGTCATCAAGGGCTGTTTGAATCGCACGTACTTGACCGGCAGATGTGGGTGCTGTGACATGAAAGGCATCACAACTGGCACCAAAGCCGATAATTTCTGCATAAATGGTCGCACCTCGTGCTTTGGCATGTTCAAGATCTTCAAGTATCAATATGCCAGCACCATCGGCCATGACCATACCATCACGATTGAGATCAAAGGGTCTACTTGCTCCTGTTGGATTTTCATTGAGGGTAGACATCACACGCAATTTACACCATGCGGTCATGATTGTTTCCCAAACCAATGATTCAGTTCCACCACAAACAGCAACATTGAGTCGACCCTGCACTATTTGTTGGTAAGCATTCCCAATGGCTTCAGCGGAAGAAACGCATGCGTTTGATACCGTTGAATTAGGTCCTCCTAATCCAAAAGCAATGGCAATATGATTTGCAATCGAATTAGGCATGCCTCGAATCACACTAAGAGCTGGTACTTTTTTCCAATGGCCACTATAAAAAAATTCAAACGCTGATTCTAATTCTGGAGTACCACCTAAGCTTGTGCCAATATAGGTGCCGGCATTTTTTAATTCCGCAGGGGTTAATCCTGAGCGTTGGATTGCATGATGAGCGCAATAAAGCGCATATTGAGCAACTTTAGGATAACGTTTTTGCTTATTAAATTCGGGCAAATGATCAAGGCATAAATCTGTAATTTCACCGGCGATTTGTGTAGGATAGGGAGACGGATCATAAGCTTGGATACGTTTGATTCCACACGTTGCGTTAGTTGCAGCATTCCAAAATGATTCAAGTCCAGTTCCGATTGAGGACGTGATGTCCATCCCTGTGATCACTACTCTTTTCTTCATGAGGTTCCTATACAATCGCTATTAAACGCCTTAAACGGCATGCGTCAGGATCAACACATTTAGTTATATAACATCTGCCTTAATTGTCCACGTTCCGCAATGCATGTGCGAAATTGAGCTCAAATATTGATTGAGATCGTATTTTTTCGCGCATAAAATCCGAAAAGGAAACAAAAAATAGATGTTATGTTCAAAATTTAGATGTGCTTGCCTTGTGGCATGAGCTACTACTATTAAAGCATTATACAATATTAAGTGTGCTCAAGAAATCCTGTCAAGCCAAATTCATCAATACTCCAGTAGTCATGAGCATTAATGACTGTAAAACCTAAGTGAGAATATAAATTCAGGGCTTGTTTATTGGTGGTTTCTACATCGAGCACAATAGTCGATACATGAGATAAGTGAGCGTAATGAATGCAATGCGTGATTAAGATGCTTCCTAATCCACGCTTTTGAACAGCAGGAAGAATGGCCACATCACTAATGCGTATTTTATGGTGTTCCCAATTTAATTGCGCTTTCCCTATGATCTGACCATGTTGCTGAATCACCAGTAATGTCACATTTTTATCTTGCAGTAATCTTTGTAAGCGTGAGGGGTGTGTGATGTTCAGATGAGGGAAACACGCTTTATCAATGTCACACATGCTTGGAATATCAATGGGAGACGCCAATCGCACCACAACACTTGATAGTGTTGATAGACGTGTGTTTTCTCCTGAATGTTGCATATGAAATTCACTATTATTGTAATGAAATTTAACAGAAGATAACCAGTTGTCATTTATTTGATGAGGTGAGGAAAAAATCAATTGCTCAATATTTTCTATTTTAAATAACGGCATCATGAGTTTTAGCATATTGGAAGCAATGCCTTGTCTTCGAAATGCTGGCGCAACCATTAAAGCAAGTTCACATGCTTTGTCATGAAAAAAAAAGGCTCCTAAGAACCCGATTAATTGTAAAGGCTCTTGAGATGTCGGTTGGTAGTAGCAAAGAATATTAGCTGGACGCTCACGATTTTTTTCTAATAAATGACGGTAAATAGCAATGCCATTGCCATCTACTTCTTCGCACTTGATACACAAATCATCCAGTGCGTTCAGTTGAGCCTGATCTAATTGACTGTTTTGAATAAACAGAGCGTTATTAATAATAAAAATGTAATACCCCCATTACAATTTCAATGGCAATCAGCACTACAATCGTTACTTCTAAACTGTGAGCGCGACTACTTTCCAAATATCCATTAAACATGTCAAAAATCTCATTAAGTGTATCAAGTCGATGATTGATGGCATTAATGCGGCGTTGAATGTGCAAATAACGCTCCAGCATAATGTAATATTCTTCAAGTGTTGGATGTTGCCAAAAATATTTAGGGTGGTAGAGAAAATTACTGATTAAATTCATTTCACTTTTCGCACTTAGAATTTCACCTATTACCTGGCGAATTTGAGGGCGCTTCACAGACATTCCAGATTGACTCGATTTATTAGATAATCCTCGAATTAATGGAGTGTATTTTTCAATCAAACTTTCCAAAATACTTTCGAAATATTGCAGCTTTGCGGACTGTGAAAAACCGTAAGATAAACTGAGTTTCAGCTCGTCGCTATCTGTTTCAATGGTTAAACAGTCAACATCAAAATAATCATGAGGCTCAATGGATGTTTTTTCGCCAGATCGATAGATAAATTCATCATGTGCATGAATCGACATGGGCTTATAAGCAAACATTAGAATGGTATCAATGTAGGCACTAATTTGATGGCGTTTGACTCCCCATGACACGACGGTTCCATTTTTAAACACGAAAACCAAAACTTCATTTTTATCACAGGGACTCAATTTTAATACATCGCGTGATTTCACCGATACATAACCTGCTAGAGTGGTTTTGTAATGGTTATCCAAGCGTGTTAAATCAATGGTATTGGCAATGCAGTAACTAAGGCATTCCATATTTACATGCTACCTGTTCTACTAAAAATATATGCAAACATTATAGCCGTTTTTCATTAACACTACACGCTTTCAGTCGATTTTCGGCGTTCTGTTCTACCACTTAACCAATCAGGACAAACCTCAAAAACTTGAGAAATTCTGTTTAATTGCTCTTCTGTGGGCATTACATGGCCAAAAATCATGGCATTAGCCATATGTCGGCTGACACCAAATACCTTGGCTACGGCTTTGATTTTTTCGGTTAAATCCTCTGGGAAGTCTAAAGAGGCTAATTCACGATTAAAACGTTGTGCAAATACTTTGCTATTCATTTTTATCTCCCTATATTTGTAGATCCTGAGTTTTAGTCAGCAGATTTTCGCAATATTACATTACAAAAAACATATGCTTATGTGTTAATCCGTAGTTCAAATAACAAAAAAGTCATACAAATCTTACTCATTCATATCATGTCTTTTAAAATAATTCAAATCTAATTCTCTTGCTGCTTTTACATCATCTAGCCGTTTAACAGGTAAGCGTTGTGGTGCGTTTGTTAACAAATCAGGATTGGTTTGTGCTTCTGTTCGAATCATGAGTAAAGCATCAATAAATTCATCTAGTGATGCTTTGCATTCTGTTTCTGTTGGTTCAATAAGCAAGCATTCTGGTACTAAAAGAGGAAAATAGGTCGTGGGTGCATGAATACCATAGTCTAGTAAGCGTTTGGCTAAATCCATGGCACTAATACCATATAATTTTTTCTCATGTTTTAACGTGACAACAAACTCATGACTTGCTCGACGCCCTGGGTAGGCGCATTCGTAACCTGCTTTGGTTAGTTCTGCTAACAGGTAATTTGCATTTAACGTTGCAAATTTTGAGACACGCACCAATCCTTCACGTCCTAATACTTTAATATAAAAATAAGCACGTAATAAAATCGCAGCATTGCCCATGAAACACGAAAGTCGACCAATGCTCTGAGGTATGTCTTTTCGTGTAGCCCATTGGTATTCATGGTCTTTTTTTATAACAATAGGTAGTGGTAGAAAAGGTTGTAAACGTTTGCCAACCACCACAGGGCCTGAACCTGGGCCTCCTCCGCCATGAGGTGTTGCAAAGGTTTTATGCAAGTTTAAATGCATCACATCAAACCCCATGTCACCAGGCCTTACTTTACCAACGATAGCATTTAAATTTGCACCATCATAATAAAGTAAACCACCCGCTTGATGAACAACTGCGGCAATCTCTTTGATTTGCCGCATAAATAAACCTAGCGTTGATGGATTGGTTAGCATAATTCCCGCTGTTTTGGGGCCAGCTTTTTGTTTTAGTTCTTCGAGATCAATGTCACCATTGCTTGCTGTAGCAATTTCAACGACTTTATAACCGCACATGACAGCAGAAGCAGGGTTTGTGCCGTGAGCTGCATCCGGAATGAGGATTTCATCGCGTAGAGTATCACCACGTGATTGATGATAGGCTTTGATCATTGCAACGCCAGCAAATTCGCCTTGCGAGCCTGCCATGGGGGTTAATGAAATTGCAGACATGCCTGTAATATCAATTAAATACTCTTGTAGCTCATACATTATCTGTAAAAAGCCTTGACTGGCATACGTTGCTGCTAGGGGATGTCGGTTGTTAAATCCAGGAAGAGAGGCTGCTTTATGAACACCTCTAGGGTTGTACTTCATGGTACAAGACCCAAGGGGATAAAATTGTGTATCAATGGCAAAATTTTTCTGGGATAAACGTGTAAAATGTCGCACCACTTGAAGTTCCGAACATTCAGGCCATTGAGGTGGCTTTTGCCTTATCAATGAGTCAGGGAGTTGGTGTGGGTTAACCCTTTCTTTAGGTGCTTGAGCATGGGCTTGGCGCTCAGATTTGCCCTGTTCGAAGATTAACATAGTTTACCTTCCGCAGCATAAATAAGGTCTTTAATTTCGTCACAATGTTTGACGGGAGTGAATTCAATGAGGGTGTAGTTGGTAATTTCTGCTAAATAGTAGGGATCTTTTTGTAAGATGGATTCTAGGTAATTACGATCCGTTGTTAGAGCAATAATAATCCCACCTGTACGAGGTTTCATGGGCCCTGATGCTAATATCAAACCTTGTTTGTAATAATAATCAAGAAACTCACGATGAGCTTGCAAATATTTATCAACTTCGCTAATTGATGTTTTGTAGGTTAATTGTACAATAAACATATTCACTCCATTATTTTATTGTTCAAGCAGTCGTTTAAGGCTGCGGCATAGTGAGCTATCTCTTCTTCCGTTCGCATTTCAGTAGCGCAAATTAACAGCGTGTTGTGCAGCTCTGGATAGTGCTCATCAATGGCATATCCTCCATCAATCCCTTGAGCATGTAGATAAGCAAGTACTTCTCTAACGGGTTGATTAAATGTGATTAACGCTTCATGAAAATAGGGGGATGTAAACACAGCAGTAACCCCTTCAATTTTAGTTAATGCTGCGACTAATTCGTGCGTGTTATAAAGACAATGGTTAGCAACTTGCATTAATCCGTTTGGACCAAGAAGACTCATATGTATGGTTGCTGCAGTAACTAATAGTCCTTGATTTGTACAAATGTTTGATTTGGCTTTTCCCCTGCGAATATGTTGTTCACGCGCTTGTAATGTCAGCGAAAAGCCTGGATTGCCTTCTTTATCAAGGGTGCGGCCTATCAAACGTCCTGGCATTTGCCGTACATGTTGCATGCGTGTGCTGAAAAAACCAAAATAAGGGCCGCCTGATGCCATGGGTGAACCCAACGGTTGCCCTTCACCACAAACAATATCTACACCATGTTGACCCCAAAGACCTGGTGGCTTTAAAAGCCCAAGAGAGATAGGGTTAACGCAAGCAATACGGATGGTTTTATTTGCATAAGCCCAATCGCTCAAGCCATCAACTTGTTCAAGACAGCCAAAAAAATTGGGCTGAGCGATGACTAAGGCTGTGATATCTTCACCGGTGTAACGCTCTAAAGCGTTCATGGGTGTAATGCCTGATTGCATGTCAAAGGGAAGTGTTAATAATTCAATGTGCTGGTTACGTACAATGGTGTCTAATGTTTCACGATAAAATGGATGTAATGTGCCTGCAACCAATATACGATTGGTTTTACTCTGGGTATTAATGCGTACAGCCATAAGAATAGCTTCTGCTAAAGCAGTAGCACCGTCATACATTGATGCATTGGCTACATCCATACCGGTTAATTCAGCAATCATCGTTTGATATTCGTATAACAATTGCAATGTACCCTGGCTTGCTTCAGCTTGATAAGGTGTATACGCAGTTAAAAATTCACCTCGTGAAGCGATATCCCACACGGCTGCAGGAATATGATGCTCATAGCAGCCAGCACCTGTAAAACAGATGCCATTTTCATTTTTTGCAGCAAGCTGTTGAGCATGTTTTAACATACTCATTTCGCTCAGGCCTGCGGGTATTTCAGTCAGCTCACCATAGTGCATATCCTTGGGGATTTCATCAAATAACTCTTGAATATCTGAGACGCCAATACTTTTGAGCATGGATTGTGTATCTTCATCCGTGTGGGGAATGTAGGGCATGTCTAGTGCTCCTCTGCTATCTCGTTATGGTAGTCTTCTTCATTTAACAGGTCATTGATTTCATCAAGCTCACTCGCTTTAATTTTTATTAACCAGCCTGCGCCATAAGGGTCGCTATTGACTAAAGCAGGATTTTCATTAACTCGTTCATTAACCGCAACGACAGTACCACTAATTGGAGCGTAAAAATCTGACGCTGCCTTGACTGATTCAAGTACACCTAATTCATCCCCTGCACGTACTTCTGTACCCACCTCTGGTAACTCAACATACACCATGTCACCTAATAATTGCTGTGCATGTTCAGTAATGCCTATCGTCATGTCTTCGGTCGAG
>CAZNVR010000004.1:33582-34518 GCA_964576655.1 uncultured Legionella sp.
AGGTATCTAGCCATTCATGCGTTGTTGTGAATGTTAAGTTTTTTGGTGTGTTTATCATAAATCATCCTTATCTATTGACATGAGAAATAATAATTAAATGGGTTGGCCATATTTAATAAAACGAGGTTTACCTACTTTAGCGGCACATAACTTACCACGTATATCGATCATGACATGTTCACCTGTTTCAACCGGTACACGTGCCAGGGCAATCGATCGTTCTAATGTAGGTGAGTAGGTGCCGCTTGTAATGAAGCCATCTGGTAATCCATCACAGATCACTCGTTGTTCTGCGCGCATGATGCCTTTATCTAGTAAGGTCAGACCAACGAGTTTTTGTTTAACGCCATGTTGTTTTTGTGATAATAAAGCCCCCATGCCTATGAAATCACGGTCTTTAGGCTCCCATTTTATGGTCCATCCTAGCCCTGATTCCAGGGGGGTCGTTAATTCAGTCATATCTTGGCCATACAGTAATAAACCCGCTTCTAGTCGCAATGTATCTCTAGCTGCTAAACCACAGGGTTGAACACCGACTTGAATCAATGATTGCCATAAGTCAGACATGTCTTTTTGAGGAACAATGATTTCTAAACCATCTTCACCGGTATAACCTGTTCGTGCAAAAAACCATTGGTCTATTTCTACGCACTCAAAATAGTCTAATGTAGATAATGCATCAATTTGTGCCATGTTTAAGATGCTTAATGTTTTTTTAATTGCATTGGGGCCTTGAATAGCTAACATCGCTAAATCATTACGTTCTTGAAGACCAGCTGAAAAACCGATGATTTTTTTCTGAATCCAGGCCAGGTCTTGGGCGCGCGTGGCTGAATTCAGAACCAAACGGTAATTGTCTGGTGCGCGTTGGTAGACAATGATATCATCAATGATACCGCCATGTTCATTACACATACAGCTATAAAGTGCGCGTCC
>CAZNVR010000005.1:0-21343 GCA_964576655.1 uncultured Legionella sp.
GCTGCGATGGAAACAACAAGTCCTATGGGCAAGTCAAATTACTGCCTTGATCAAACAACGTGGTGATGCACTTATTGATGAAGTGCATCAGGGGTTGTTGCTAAAGAAAAAATTAAATTACACCATGGGTTATTCAACGCCGATTACCACACAACTGATACAGCATAGTATCGCCTTGTATCAGTTTACAGCGTTGTTGGGTCATACACCGACCGTAGAAGACTTGCTATCTCATCCTCACAGTCCAATCAAGACTTATATAGATATGCTACATTCACAATTAAACCCGGAAAAAAGTGCAGATATTCAAGAACAATTTCGAATGTATTTAAATAATCAATCCATGCCGACATGCATTGAAAATGCCCCATCTGACATTCAGGATGGTCTGGCCTTTTACAAAGAACAATTGTCCTTGCTGCCGCAAACGCAGGCACGCCATTTTAAAGAGCATTATGGCCCATCTGAAATCCAAACCACGGCATTAAAACGCGCATTAGCCATACCCTATTCAGCAAGCAATCGCCCGAGTGAACGCAGCCGGTTTGGTAACACGCTGGAAACCATTAATTATACGATTCAATCGTTATTGGCTGAGGGGTTGAATGAAGCATTGTTAAAGGTTGCTATTGAACAATGGCAATCATTGGCTCGCAGTGAGCACCTTTCAGGGGAGTATAGGTCGCTGGATGATACTCCCACTGCCAAACGCATTAATGCCTTGTTAAACAAAACAGATTTTTCTTTACAACGAATTAACTTGCGAATCGAAGATCAGCTTCCTCGTTTATATGAAAAAATAAAAGGCAACGAGGCACTTTTGTATATGATACTGGGTGATCTTGTTCTTCCTCAAATCACCGTTGAACCAGCATTGTTGCACAGCGATGCCTATTCTCATGTCGATATGTATCGTAGTACGCAAGGCATATCCGGCACCCCATGGAATTACAGTACGTATCATCAACGCTTAGCCTATAATCCACTCACATCGTTGGGAACAGATGGATTTATTCAAACGGTATTAACGCACAAATCCACTGAAATCAGCCAGACTCCCTTTGATAAGCCGGAGCAATTTATAAAACGATTATTGCAAACACGGAATAATGTACGCGCCATCATCGACATTAGCGCGATGTTTGCTGGCGTCAATAATCTTGATGTGGCAAAGCAATTGGCAAAACATGCTGCAGGTCAGAATCAGCCTCAACCGATTCGGTACATTTTGTATTTCAATAACCAAGATATTTTGTGTGCATTGGATGTAAACAATTCAGCAAAACCGATCATTTTAACCTCCAGCGACCCGGTGAACATTGATCAAACGCTGGGATGTACACCGGAAGAACGCTTTACTTATTATGATCAAAGCCATACGGTGGGTACGGATATAAAACAAGGTTCAACTGCACACGCAATAGTGTTGGCTGACCCAAAAACGCATTTGCAACATTTTCTGCAAGGTTGTATGCGAATGCGAGGGTTAGCTGAGCAACAAACCGTGAGCGTCATCGTTCCGGAGAATACACCGACTGCATGGCCTGAGTTTATGTCGTTAATGGCAAAGAACGAGCAGGAACAATTGCAAGAAGATAACTTTTTTGCCGCAATTGCCAAAATGCACAACATGGTTCGCCAGGATTTACTGCAACGCCTTGCAGCTCTTCCGAAAACAGACTACGAAGCAAAACACAATATGCTGCAAATTTTTCAACATCATTTCATTGAAACCAAACCAGAGACGCTTTTTGAGCAATATGGAGGGATTCAAGTTTTGCAAAATACGGAAAAATTGCTTAAAGAATGCGCGAATAATTTGATTATTGATTGGTCAGGTTGTATTGAGCGTGCTACAGGAAAAATACCTGAACCCCAAGATAGCACGACAATGACTCAGGGCCTGCACGCAATTATCACGCAGGCTGTGCCACTCTGTAAAGTTGAATCCATGCATCTCGCTAACCATATGCATCAGGAAACAGAACAACAACAGCAAGAAGAACTCAAGGAAATGTTGGCAGAACAGGAAATGATGCTTGAAAGCGAATATTACAAAGCCGGATTAAACCCGAAGACTAGACTAGACGATACAGCACTTGTTTTGGAGAGTTTTTTAAAGACAGGTACTGCAGAATGCATGCAAACCCTGAATGCTGCTTGTGGTTCAAACGGCAATCATTTTTCTGATCAGCTCCTGGTGGATGCGCATTACGCGCAAGTCTATGAAGGTCAAAAACAGATGCTTTGTTCCTATTTAAAACCATCGTTAGCTGTTTTATTTCGCCAGGAAGGCGAAAATCTTACGGCCTGTTTGATTGATATGGAAGATGTCGCCGGTTTTCAGGCATTGATTTCATCGGAAAAACAAGAGCCTAAAGTCTGGATCAGTACTACGCAACACACAGTACTAGCAGGATCACTCCCGGATAACTTGTTGGAAGATGCGCAATATCAGTCACTGATAGAACAAATTCGATTGTTCAATGGAGAATGTGCAACCTTAAGTGAACACATTAATCAGCAAAAAGAGCCGGTGAGGTGGCTTAATCATAACACCAGTGAAAAACTCTCATGGTTCCATCAACATATCATGCAATACAGACAAACAAAATTCTCTGAATTTAATCAAATGCAAACATCGCTATATGAAAAGATGAATCTCACGCAAACAATGGCCGAGAAAAAACAGGCTTCAATTGATTCAACCAAACGATATAAGATAGTTATCCAACCACAGGACTCCAGCATCTCCGATTTACAACCAAAGACTAGCGGATTGGGAAACAGGTAAGCGTTAGCCGTTCTAGGTTATGGAGAGATGAGATTGCCCAGATATGGCGATTTAGACAGTGGAGAGCTAAATGGTCAACAGACCCTAATCTTAACGTGTCCCAATAATAGTTTTGAAATGCAGTGTAATTTGATTATGATCTATCTATTCAATGTGTTTTAACAAAGGATGTACAGAGTTATGAGTATAAATCCCCAGCTTAAGCCGCGTATTTTACCACGTACTCAAATCTTGGCTGCACGCGCTTTTGCTTCAATTGAACATTTCCTTCATATTGAAGCTGTGAGTGGTGTGATCTTGCTTATTTCAGCCATAATAGCCCTAATATGGGCCAACTCTCCGTGGGCTGTGAGCTATGCAAACATATGGCATACACCATTTTCTATTAGCTTAGGGGGGCTTCAATTTTCCAAATCGCTTCATTTTTGGATCAATGATATTTTTATGACCTTTTTCTTTCTTGTTGTGGGAATGGAAATTCGTAGTGAAATGCATGATGGGTCATTAAGCAAAATCAAGCAAGCAATGCTGCCTGTTATTGCGGCCTTGGGAGGAATTATCATTCCGGCACTAATTTTTCTTGCTTTTAATTTTGCACCAATACAGCAAAATGGCTGGGCTGTTCCTACTGCAACTGACATTGCGTTTGCAGTGGGAATACTCGCATTATTAGGCCGCTCTATTCCTGGAGAGGTTCGAGTATTTTTACTCTCTCTTGCTATTATTGACGATATTATTGCCGTACTCATTATTGCTTTATTCTATTCCGAGGGTCTTAATTATTGGGGATTTTTACCAGCAGGAATCGGTATTGCAGTGGTCTTGGGTTTTCAACGTATTGGTATTGGTTCAGCGTGGAGCTATCTTATTCCAGGAAGCCTAATTTGGTTTGGAATCCTTATGAGTGGAGCTCATCCTACATTAGCTGGAGTCATTCTTGGTCTAATGACTCCGGCGAGGTCCAAATTCATGTCTGAGCATCCTTTAGATTTATTATCACGTATTACGAATGAGCTTACAGGACGAGATATAAAGTCAGAAGAAGGGCATAGACAAAGACATTTAATTCAGAGGCTTCATGTCGCTAAAAGAGAGTTACTCCCTCCGGTAGTACGAGTTCAGCAAGCATTACACCCATGGATTGCTTATCTCGTCATGCCACTTTTTGCATTAGCAAATGCAGGTATAAATCTCAGTGATGGCACTTATTCTGCTCCAGAGTTATATATTATAACGGGCATTGCTGTAGCACTGGTTTGTGGAAAACCTATAGGAATCGTTGGAATAAGCTGGATTTGTGTTAAGTTAAAATGGTGTCACTTACCAAAAGGCATGACATGGAAAGGGATTTCCTTGGTAGGTCTTCTTGCTGGAATTGGATTCACCATGTCAATGTTTATAGCCATGTTAGCTTTTAATGATATGAGGCTTTTAAATGCTGCAAAATTGGGAGTGCTAGTCGGATCTGTTACTGCAGCCATATTGGGGGTTGTATGGGGGGTAGCATTTATCCGAAACAAATGAGCAGAATAAATACGAAAGTACACTAGTCTTGTTTATTAATAAAATGTTCCTCATATAAACTTAAAAGTTTTTTCCGGTCTTCTTTGAGTAGAAGACCTTCATTTGCGGCCTCTTTAAGCGATAGTGCATGAGCTTTTAAACGAGCTCTCTGTAGGTGATTAGTGATGGTTTTATGCATAGAAATAATCATTTTCATCATATGAAAAGTTACGTTCCTATCTTTACATACATAAGGCTGTACTCTACTAAATATCAGCTCACAAAACTCTTGAAAGGGAATCGGTTTAGTTATTAATCTTAATTTATTCTCAATATCTGCGCGATAGGCAGAAGGCTCATTGTTTTTTGATAATTTTTGTATGCTTGATTGAAGCCAATCCAAACAGGTCATGGCTGTGAAAGGATCATTAATACCAGGTGATAAAGCACGAGCAATGATTTCCACCATTTCATCTACCAGAAAAAGGATGTCCTGATCTTGATTACGTTTGTGGCCTAATGCGAACGCATCAGTACACTGTTTCTTAATATGTTCATCCACCTTTTGCGATGAATAAATAGTAAGCAGAGTGGAGCCTTCAGTAATATAAGCACCAGGCCGTACCTCTAATTGAATAATGAAATCATTTTTTGTGGCGATATCAATTAGTGAGTTTCCCTCTAAGATACGAATGTAGCCTTGGGTAGTGGACTCTACAAGTGTTTTCTTTAGCAAGAACAAGTCTATTGATTTTTTAGTGTGTTCTTTGCCTATATTTATAGGAAATGGACAGCTGATTTGACCATTTAACTCTTCTCCGACTCGTGCAATAACATTAGACATATTAATACTTTCAGGGATGTGATGAATAAAGTAAATCAAAACAACCAGGCTGCTTATAGTGAAGAGGATGGCCATCAGCAATGATATTTGAGGAATAAAAACTTGCCCATTAATCTGTGGAATACCTTCTTTATTGGCATTAAAAAGTGCTAATAAAATAAATAAGCAAAATAAAAAAGTAGCAATGAAAGTACCTAATGTGATTTGATTTCCTCTATCTCTCATAAAATTTGAGGTGAGTCTAGGGCCAACCTGACTGCCAGCAAAAGCAACGGCTACAATAGTCATAGAGAAGGTAACCCCGGCTACAGTAATCATAGACGTGGCGATTGTGGATAAAATACTGCGAGCCCCTTCAGGATTATTGGCATGAAACCAACCCCATTTGTCTAACCATTGCCAGACAAATAAATGATCTAAATGTAACGTCAAAATAGAAAGTAAGAAAGAAATAACACACATCAGCAAAGGGATATACCAATAACTCGCTCTTACCTTAGAAAAAAAATCCAGTAATTTTGATTTCATTTATATTCCTTTTGGAACGCGCTATTGTCCTATTTTTTATAAGTATATATTAAATTTGAAGAATTAAAGATTGTGCAGGAATTTGGAGTTTGATTAATCTACTACTAAATTTAATTGCCCACCAATTTGTGTGAAATTTGTTAATTTCCCTGACTAATCCGGCCCTGATTTGTCGGACACCCTGCTAAGAGAGTAAACTCTTAAGCAGGGGTGAAAAATGAGCAATAATGATATAGAACAAAAAAATCAGAAAGAAATATAGTCCTCAATTTAAAGCTCAAAACTGGAAACTCTCACGGTTTCAAGTGATGTGTCAGATATAATACACATCAGCGATGTAATGTCGATGGAGCGTATTGGGCTGCGTGTTCATCAAAAATGTCTGCCAACCGAGACATTTTCATTGGGATCACCAATACTGGGGAGCCAGCAGATTGATCCCCCATGCCATTGTCATACGAGCCCTCTATCTTTATGCTTGCTCTAATTGAACTGTCTAAATAATTTAAACTATTTTTAAATCCTTCTGTAATATAAAGTTCGTTTGTACAATAACATCCATTATCACGCTCTTTTAATGCCTCTATAAAAAGTAACAGTTCATTCTGAGTAAGTGGCTTGATTCCATTTTTATCCAAATATTTTTGTTTAAACATCACATTATCCCTTTGCTTAATTCGTAATTTTAGTTATTTGTGAATTAAGTCAATGGTACATCGATTTCTTTGTGAATGTAATGATATCGTTAGGTAATGAAGAAGCCGACAGAAAGCGCTTGCTGGTAGTGAACAAATTCAGTATTTACCTGCAGTCCAATGGACGCTTTTAAATATTCGTAAAATGCCTAAACAGAAGCATATGGATTCAGTAAATTCGTTAGAAAAGACAATGAGTCATTGGCTTACAAAATAATATTAAACACTAATTAAGTTTATTTTTTATTATAAAGTTAAGCTATAAGTGTAAGTATAGCGTCAAATATAAACTTTGTTCGAACTACTCGTAACTGCTTGATTATTTTAAATTCCACATGGGGCAGTTGTGGGGCATTCGGAAATAACAGATAGCAATAAACCACAATATTATATCCTGGAAATATTGAGTCAATACTGCCAAAATATGTCAGCGTTAACTTATATAAGGTTTGCATTTGTCTAGAACACAACGTCTTTTTGATTTGATCCAGATTCTTCGACGATATCGTTATCCTGTCAGTGGAAAACGATTAGCAGAGGCGCTTGGTATAAGTTTACGGACTCTTTATCGCGATATAGTCACATTACAAGCACAGGGAGCTTCAATCGAAGGCGAACCAGGTGTTGGCTATGTATTACGCCCAGGATTTATGCTGCCGCCTTTGATGTTTTCTGAAGAGGAAATTGAAGCGTTGGTTCTTGGTTCACGATGGGTGGCACGTAGAACGGATAAAAAATTAGGGCTTGCGGCAACAAACGTTTTAGCCAAAATAGCGGCCGTTCTTCCAGAGGATCTGCGGCATCAACTTGAGTTTTCAGGTTTGTTAATTGGCCCTGCTAAAACGCTAGTAGAGCGTGATGATGAAAGAGAAGCTTTAATTCGTCATGCTATTCGTAATGAGCATACGCTTCAAATGACTTATACCGATGTTAAAGGGGATGATTCAGAGCGCATTATCTGGCCTCTGGCACTTGGCTTTTTTGAAGAGGTACATGTTGTTGTTGCTTGGTGTGAACTTAGACAAGATTTTCGTCATTTTCGAACGGATAGAATGGTGACATTGGTACCGTTAGAAACGCGTTATCCTAAACGTCGTCAAACATTACTTAAAAAATGGCGTGAAGTTCACAATATCCCTGATCAATAAGTAAACATTCAATGCTGACAAAAACTGTCACTGCTCTTTAGTAAAATAGGTTCTTTGAAAACAATTCAAGAGAAAATATGATACTCGAACCAAATGTTATTGTGCTTTATGTTGATGATCTTGTAATAACTAGCCAGTTTTATCAGGATTTGCTTGGCATAAGGCCAGAGGAAGCATCACCGACATTTCATAGCTTCACATTATCAAATGGCATGAGCTTAGCCTTAAAAGCGCGTCATTCCGTTATGCTGCCCACTGAAGAGAAGAGTGGTAATGGTGAATTAGCCTTTACATTCAATGATCATAAGAAAGTGGATGGGATATTTGCAGAATGGCAAATTAAAGGAATCAATATTATTTCTCCGCCAAGCCAAGTGCCTTTTGGCTATACTTTTGTGGCTCTTGATCCCGATGGTCACCGGTTACGAGTCGCGTCTCTTGGGAAATCATAATAAAAAGAACAGGCGCTATCAATTTCGTTTTGGACTGCTAGAAATCAGCGAGCATGATATGCAACAAATTTCTATGGTAATGCGCATTAACAATATGAAGGAGTGACGACGTGTCTATACAACCAACGATGAAACAAGTAGAAAGTTTTACCGTGACCGGATTTAGCGTCAGGACTCATAATAGCGATGAGTTTTATGAGAAAACGGCGAAACTACCCCGTCTTTGGCAGCAATTTTATACCAGTGAGTTAGCCACCAATGCCAATGTTTTGGGTGTTTATTCAAACTATGATTCAGACGCTAATGGCCCTTACACAGTTACTGTGGGTGTTAAATCTAACCATGCAAAAACTCAATTGAATTCTGTTACTATCCAAGCGGGTAAATATCTTGTTTTTCAAGGCACAGGGCCAATGCCTGCTACAGTAGTTGAAACGTGGAAACAGGTATGGGCGTTTTTTGAAGCAAATACAGAACATCAGCGCAATTTTATAAGTGATTTTGAGGTTTATAGCGGCCCTGATCAAGTGGCGATTTACATTGGATTAAAATAATCCCATCAGGCCTACTAACTGCTATAATTTTGTTTTTGATTTAAATAATGGCACAAAAAATAAACCAAATTATTGAGACAGAGCGAATTTTATTAAGGCCTTTTTGCATTGAGGATATTGAGCGATTTGCTGAAATTTGTGCAAACCCAAATGTAATGCGTTACATTGGTGATGGCAAGCATGTTAGTCGCGATGTTATTGCGGAGAAAATACCAGAGTGGATTGAATTGTATGAAAAACAAAAATACGGTTTGATGGCGCTTGCTATGAAGGAAACGAACGAACTCATTGGTTTTTGTGGCTTTATCCACCAAGTTGTTGATGAGGTCGAGTATATTGAGTTAGGTTACCGCTTAGATGAAGCATATTGGGGGAAAGGTATTGCTACAGAAGCCGCTGTAGCTGTTAGAGACTACGCTTTTAACGTGCTTGAGATTCCTATGTTGATTTCGATTATCAATCATCAAAATGATGCTTCGAAGCGCGTTGCAAAAAAGGTTGGTATGAAATTGATGAAACAAACGAACTTTAAAAATGTTTTGGTTGATGTATTTTGTCTTAAAAGAGAAGAACTCACTGTGTCAGGTCAAGCAAACTAATTGACCTGACAGACAATTTTTCGATTACAAGTGAACTTCTAATGCACGACTAATCCACGTGATTGCTTCAGGGTTGAGAAGCAGTGGAATATGGACTTGCTTCAGCATTTCTTGCGGGGAGGGCATCGTTTCAAGCTTTCCGAGCTCATTTTGTTGCCGTGAAACATCATTCCACAATAAAATCCCAGTTAAAAATGCACGTGGCCCTGCTGAAAAATAATCATCTAAGATGGATTGCCATTGATGCGCAACGATTCGGCCTTGCTCAGCTTCAGGATTATTCTTAAGATTCGCTACAATATTTTCATAAAGCGTGTTCCAGCGTTTTAGCCAGTGAGCAAGCATCGCACGGCTAATCCATAATTGACCTTCAGATGTTAATTCAAAAGAAGAGAGTTGCCCTGATTGAATGCTTTTAAGCAGGCTTGCACCTAACTTGATTTGCTTTGAAAAATGTACTTTTAGTTTTTTCACAAGATCGTGAATCTGCTGTACGGCACATTCCCCATCAGGTCCATCAGGCTGACCCACCTCTTGATTATTAATGCGTTGAATAAGTGCGTCACGTGCAGCGAACTCTTCTGGCAATGTTTCGTAGAGCGATAAATATTCTTCGAATTGTTCTGGAGTTAAGTTTTTTCCAGCCCAGCCTTGTTTTAATGTGCTTCTTAAATTTTGTGTCATTTGATACCTCTCAATTAACGTGATTAAGTGATGCCAGTCAGGGGTTTCATGAGGAGATAGGTGCTTTAGAACTTGTTGTAGTATTTCATCCACTTGCTGCAATTGGTGGCGCTGCTGCTTGATCACCTGATGTTGAGTTTGTAGATGTGCGTAAACATTATTGTGTTTATCAACAATGTTTTTAATACCACTTAGCGTAAAACCAAACGATTTCAACGCGATGATTTGTTGTAATTTTGCTAAATCACCCGCATTGTAATAACGATATCCATTGTCTGCGCGATAAGATGGTTTAAGTAAACCGATTTTATCGTAATGCCTGAGCATGCGTATGGACACTTGTGTCATATCGCTAAGTTCTTTTATCCGCCATTCTGTCATGAGTACCTCCTGATTGAGTTTTGAAGATAAGGGATGACACAATGTCAGGGTCAAGCGTTCATGATGAAATATCTTATTTTTTATAGCAATGATCAAGTGGTCGATATATGTGTTGTGTTAATTGATAAAGCAGAGGTCGTGACAGGTTGTCGCGGGGTGCAATAATTTGAATATTGAGAAAACAATAATAAATCACACTCCACAGTACACAGTTTCTTAATAATATGGTATCATTGCTTAAGTTTTAATCAATTAAGTCAAATGTTATTATGCCTAAAATTCATTCTACATCTTTTTTTGGTTCGAAGTTTTCGGATGTTTTTACCGAAGAAAATGTATTTACAGATGATTTAAGAAAAAGCGCCTTAACCGAAAACCCTACACCGATCGCTGAGATTGATTTAGTATATGTTTTATCTGCAAGAACAACAGTCTTGAGCCAAATTGCGGATGTTGAACTTCTTTCGCAAAATAAAAGACAACAGGAAGAGTTTGATCTTGTGGATGATATTCACAGAATGAGACTTGGTATCGAGATTGCAATTCAAGTGTGTGCATTACGAGCAGGCAAAAATCCTGAAGAATTAACAGACAACGATTACGTTATTCCCATTTTCTATAATGGCAGACCTATTCATAACGATGATTTAAAGAGAGCGTTGAAAAATCCTGAACTGCAAAAGCAATTGGGTAAAGATCCACTTCCGTATTATCCAGCAAGATTATTCACTATTTCAGCAATTTATAATCCTAGACGAAACGCCATGGGTCAAAATACAGTAGGCCAGGCTCAATCGTTTCGACATTACCTTGAGCACCATGTTCATGAGCATGTCGCGGTTGTATCAAGCGCTTTTCATCTGCCACGTGTTGCAAGAACACTGGGTTTAGATTCTCCGCAAATGGATGAAACCTATCTTAATGAAGATTTAGCTGCCAAAACTGTAGAATGGCGTTCTAGTCCTTTTATTAGAGATAAAGGGAATTTGGAGAAAATGACTAAATGTGCTAATTCGCTTGATAATCTCAAATTATACTTGTTTGGTGTGCATAAAAATGAAGCTAGGAACGGGATTAAGTTGGATCTTATTGGAGAAAACAATGCGATGCAGCAATACTCCTCTGGTCCTACGCCTTTAATCTCCAGATTTTTGAGTAGGAATGTGTTTTTCACGGATATGGATGTTTTTTCTTGTAAAAGTTTAGCTCAAGCTATAACTTGGAATGGGTGCAATAGCGAGGACGATACTGTTATTGAAGAAGAGGGATCAGATTATACAATGACCGTATAATTGATCTTTCGCAGAGTCTGGGTATTAAAGGTTAACTTCAAACGTTGTTATCTGGTTGAGTAGGTTGGGTTGGAGGTATTAATTGATAATCTAATTACACAAAATTATTTACAGCTCCGGTTTAATATTTAACGTTCCATCTTTTGTTAATTTTGGTGAAAACGTCATCTCGACTTTCGATAAACCTGACGCTCTAGGGTCGTCTTTTGCAGCAGTATAGAAAACGTGAGCCTTATAAAGTATGACCTGATTACATGAATTTTCATTCCGGGCACTGATATCCGCCACCATTATTTTTGGGGCTGAACCAACACCTATCTTGATTACATAGGTACCATAACTATTATCTGGATTGAAATAGACCTTTCGGGCAAGAATAATATGCATCAATGGTGCTGGAATGGGTGGGTTAGTATTAGTACATTCATGCTTTAAAACCGCATGGACATGCTCATAACAAATTTCTAAACCAAAAGTAGAATTTATATAATTTGAGTTTCCTTTCTCGTTGGATGGTTGAAATATCATATTTTTTCCAAGAGAGGTTACTTGGCCAAATGATACAGTCCTTGTCTCATCATAAGGTGCCACTTTATCATGTCTCGCAATACATGTTCCGCCATTAAAAATATAACATGTATTCCGGATTACCTTTATAGTATCCTCTCGAGGATTATGATCCTTAAAAATCGATAAAGCATTACGATGATATAAATAATTTCTATTTAAATTATGTGGGTCAGATATTTTTCCATGCTTCATTTCCTCAGAACGTACCAGATTTTCTTCTTCTTGCATAATCCATCTATTTTTGTCATATGCTTTTCTTATCATAGCTTCTTTTGTTTTCATTTCATCTGCGTTTAAATCACGAATAGAAGCTATTGTTCCAGCTATTAACAGTAACTTTGGAAATTTTTTTGTGATACTGCACATCGCGATTTTAAATGTAGTTAACTGTTCTTTCGTAAGAAAGCGATTATTTTCTTCTGCCACTATGTATTCAGGCATTGCGATTATCCATTGTTCTGCATTGGTATGAATAACGTTTAATTGCTCACAAACTTCAGTAATTCTTGCAGCAAGATGTTGGATTTGATCTTCAGCAGATTTTTTTCTATGTTCTCTATAAATGCAATCATCAGATTGATAAGCTAATCCTACAACAACATGACGTTTTTTTACGAGTGCGAGAGAGCGCACTTGTTCTTGCTTGACAGTGATCGCAGTTATATGTCGTTTTTGCTGAAAAATAGCAGCTAAAGAACACTGCATTGTCTTAACTATAGGTTTTGTTAACATCTTGTGTGGTGCTACATGCATCACAGAGGCGTTTTGAGCTGCCTTTGGTGCTTTCAAAAAAAATGAGGTATTGCTATGCAGAGCTATAACGCTTTGTTTTATGGTATTTATTAACATAAGTCAACTTGGGAAAGACCCTGTATTTAAAGCAGGATATATGTATCACTTTTTTTAAAATAGTATCTAGTTAGTAGGGGTACTGTTCCCCCAATGATGATTCCAATAAGAGCACTCATGCTAGCTCCTTTAGTATAATGGCTTTGAAATAAAGTCTACATTGCGTCTACATGATTTTTTTGATTTTCTGGAAACTACAGCTAACTACTTGATTTTATTGGTGGGCCCACTAGGACTTGAACCTAGGACCAACGGATTATGAGTCCGCTGCTCTAACCAACTGAGCTATAGGCCCGCACGTGATTATTGTAATGCTTAATATAAATTAATGCTAGATTTTTTTTGATTTTTGGTCTTAAACACACCATTTAAGACCAAATTAAGCTCTCATTAACTTTCATCACCTTCAAGAAAGCTGCGTAGTTTTTCTGAACGTGATGGGTGACGCAATTTACGTAGTGCTTTGGCTTCAATTTGACGAATTCGTTCCCGGGTTACGTCAAATTGTTTCCCCACTTCTTCTAACGTATGATCAGTATTCATTTCAATACCAAAACGCATACGTAAGACTTTTGCTTCTCGTGGTGTAAGCGTTTCTAAAATTTCTAGAGTAGCTTCACGTAATCCTTCGGCCGTAGCACAATCAATTGGAGATTCGATGTTGTCATCTTGTATAAAATCACCAAGATGAGACTCATCATCATCGCCAACAGGTGTTTCCATTGAAATGGGTTCTTTCGCGATTTTTAAAACTTTTCGAATTTTATCTTCGCTTAAATCCATTTTTTCAGCCAATTCTTCAGGTGTTGCTTCTCTACCTGTTTCTTGAAGAATTTGTCTGGAAATTCTGTTTAACTTGTTAATGGTTTCAATCATGTGCACGGGAATTCGAATAGTTCGTGCTTGATCTGCAATTGATCGTGTAATTGCTTGACGAATCCACCAGGTCGCATAAGTTGAGAATTTATAACCACGACGGTATTCAAACTTATCCACTGCTTTCATCAAACCAATGTTGCCTTCTTGAATTAAATCAAGAAACTGTAAACCACGGTTCGTGTATTTTTTAGCAATCGATATAACAAGCCTTAAATTGGCTTCAACCATTTCCTTTTTAGCACGACGTGCTTTGGCTTCACCCAATGACATTTCACGATTAATATCTTTAATTTCACTAATCGTTAAACCATACTCTTTTTCAAAGCTAGCTAATCGATGTTGTAATTGTTTGATGTCATTTGTAAATTCATTAACACGCGCGGTTTCAATTTTTTTAGGATTTTTACTAATTAGTGTATCTAACCAGTTAATATCCGTTTCGTTACCGGGGAATGTATCAATAAATAATTTACGCGGAATTCGTGCTTTTTCAATACATAACTTCATGATGCTACGTTCAAAATCTCGAATGTGATTTCGAAGTTGGCGAAAATGTCGTGTTAATTTATCAACTTCTTTAGAGGTGAGCTTTAATTTCAAAAACGATAAAGCCATCAACTCTAACAGTTCAACTGTTTGTTTGGATGTTCGACTGTGCTCTTGCATCGATTTCATTACGTTGTTATATGTTTCACGTAATTCATCAAAATACACTTTAGCTTGTTCAGGATTAGGACCTTCATCGACTTCAACAATGGCATCACTATCGTCATCGGTTTCGTCGATAATGTCGTTGGTCACTACATCATCAATGGCATCTTGTTGAGACTCATCTAACATAGATCCAATGTTTGATGGAGGGGCGCTATCATCGTCGGAAAAGCCGCTGATGACGTCATTAAGACGCATTTCATCTGCTAAAACCAGATCATAATCACCAAGGAGTAACTCAACTGTTTCAGGGTAATGAGCCAATGATTTAAGAACTTGGTAAATGCCTTCCTCAATGCGTTTGGCAATACGAATTTCGCCTTCGCGAGTAAGCAGTTCTACGGTACCCATTTCACGCATGTACATGCGAACAGGATCGGTTGTTCGACCTGTTTCTTTGTCTAAAGAGGCTACAACAGAAGCGGCTTCTTCAACGTCTTCTGGGGCTTCTTCAGTGTTTCCAAGCAGTGCAAGCTCATCGTCATCGGGTGGACGCTCAAATACTTTGATATTCATGCCTTCTAGCATGCTGATAATTACATCAAAATGTTCGGTGTTTTCAATGTTCGGAAGCAGGTCATTGATTTGCGCATAAGTTAGGTAGTTTTGATCTTTTCCTAAACTAATGACTTTGGTGATCTGCGAGCGATGTTGTTCTTGGTCATTATTTGAGCTCATATATACTCATAAAAGGAACGTTAAAGGCGAGAAAATTGGCCTAATTATAAACTGACTTTACGGAATACGCCAGTCCGTGAGTGAATTTTTTCCATGTCGTTGTTTTAACATGTTTTGTAAGGTGATTTGCTCTTCTTTTGTTAGGCCTTCAATACGGGATTTTTCGATCAGTTGCTGAATCGTATCGTCTTGATTTTGTTTTGCTAAAAATAGAATGATGTCGATGAATTCATTGATTAAAGCACTTTCTGGAACTTGATGTGACCATGCTGCTAATTTATTAATAGAGTCAAATAAAGGGGATTGGCGCCATGCTTCAACTAACGTTGCTGTATTTATGTCAGGTTTTTCTGTAATTTGTTGAATTAAACGGTGAAGTACGTGATGACGCGTTTGATTTAATGCATCAGTTGGAAGTTTATTGATGCATTTTGTAATGAGCTCTGGGTGTTGTAACAATAATGCGGTGGCTACTCTCATCGGTGTTCTTGTGATATTGGAGGTGTCTGGTCGTTTTTCTTGTGTTTTTTCTTCGATGAGGTGATTAATTCGATGGGATTCGATTCGTGTTATGCGTGCTAATTCGTTCATCATTAACTGTTTGTATGGCCCATCGGTCATTTTAATTAAATAGGGCTTTGCAATATTGATGAGCTGGCTTTTTCCAGTCAGGCTCGTTTGGTCAATGTCTTTGGTGAGGGTCGTGAAAAAAAACTGGTTTAACGGCATGGCTTGTTCTAGGCGCCTTAAAAAGGCCTCCTGTCCTTCCTGGCGAACTAAACTGTCTGGATCATGGCCCTCAGGTAGAAAAATAAAGTTGGCATCAAGCCCTGTATTTAAGTGTGAAAGACTACTTTCTAATGCTTTCCACGCTGCTTGGCGGCCAGCTGCATCTCCGTCAAAACAAAAAATAAGTTTTTTTGTGTGTTTGCTTAATAATTGAATGTGATAAATACTCGTCGCAGTTCCTAATGTTGCTACCGCATTACGAATACCGTGTTGTGCTAGAGCAATTACATCCATGTATCCTTCAACAATTAAAATATGGTCGATGTTGGTTTGGTGTTGCAATAGTTGGTGTAGACCATATAGTTCACGATTCTTTTGAAAAATGACAGTTTCAGGGGAATTTAAGTATTTGGGTTTTTGGTCTGCGTCAATAATTCGCCCACCAAAACCAATGATTTTTCCGTGGCGATTATGAATAGGGAACATGATGCGGTGTCGATAGCGATCATAGGTTTTGCCGTCATCTTTTTGAATTAACATGCCTGTGGCAATTAACTCTTGTTTATGTTCTCGAAACGCGGTTTCAAGTGTCTGCCAACCGGCAGGGGCGTAGCCTAGTTGATACAGTTTAGCTATTTCGCCACTGACATGGCGTTGTTTTAGGTAATCAATGGCGACTTGCCCTGATGTTTTTAAGGTCTGTTGGTAAAATGTTGCGATGCGATTGAGGAGTTGATATAAATTTAATGATTGCGCATGCTTTTCAGGGTTGGTGTCTCTTGGTACGGTTAAGCCTGCACGAGTTGCAAGCGTTTCAATGGCATCTGGGAAGCTTAAATGTAAATACCCCATCGCAAAACTAATCACATTGCCACTAGCACCGCAGCCAAAGCAATGATAAAACTGTTTTTTAGCAACAACATTAAATGATGGGTTTTTTTCTGTGTGAAAAGGACAGCAGGCCAAGTGGCTCGTGCCACGCTTTTTGAGAGGAACATAACTATCGATGAATTCTACAATATCGGTTTGATTAAGTAATTCATCGATAAAAGATTGAGGGATTAAACCCTGTGTGCCAGATTTACTCAATTCAAGCGGGCTTTAATCATCGCGCTAACTTTGCTCATGTCGGCTCGACCTTGAAGTTGAGGTTTTAATTCAGCCATGACTTTACCCATGTCACTCATTTTTGTAGCGGCTAGAGTAACGATGGTTTGCTCAACCAAGCGTGCAACATCTTCATCACTAAATGGTTCAGGTAAATATTGGCTGATTAATGCTAACTCAAACTCTTCTTGTGCAGCTAACTCATCTCTGCCTGCAGCACGAAATTGACTAATGGATTCATTGCGTTGTTTGGCAAGTTTATCCAAAATAACTAACATACGAGCGTCATCGATTTCGATACGTTCGTCAACTTCAATTTGTTTAATTGCTGCAGAAATAAGCCGTAGCGCGTCCAACTTTTTTTTGTCTTTGGCGCGCATAGCGTCTTTAAGATCGTTGAGAATCTGATCTTTCATGGTCATATTTATTTACGTCGATGTGTAGCTGGGCGGCCTGTAGAGGTATCACGAGATAATTTTTTCAAGTGACGTTTAACAGCAGCAGCTTGTTTACGTTTACGTTCAGCAGTAGGCTTTTCATAAAACTCACGACGACGTAATTCAGTTAACAAACCTGCTTTTTCACAAGAACGTTTAAAACGACGCAGTGCGTACTCTGGGTTTTCGCCTTCTTTAACGCGAACTGTAGGCATTAATTAATCCTCGGTTAGTTTTTTCGTTCTCTAAAATTAATTATAGATGACGATTAGTATATTTATTACAATAGGCTCGCAATTCTAGTGATACAATTGCCATTCGTCAAGTATAATTGTTATTTTTAGAGTAATGGGTGTGAGCATGCGAGTATTGGGTATTGAATCATCTTGTGATGAAACTGGGGTGGCAATTTATTGTTCTGAAAAAGGCTTGATAGCCGATGCATTGTACTCTCAAATCATGATGCATCGTGAGTTTGGAGGTGTTGTTCCTGAATTAGCATCACGTGATCATGTTAAATATCTGGTGCCATTGGTTGATGAGGTTTTAAAACAGTGCGATCTTGATAAAACTCAGTTAGATGCGATTGCTTATACAGCAGGTCCAGGATTAATCGGTGCATTATTAACCGGAGCATGTTTTGCTAAAAGCTTGGCTTTTGCATTAAATATACCTGCGTTAGCTGTTCATCATTTAGAGGCTCACTTACTAGCTGCAAAACTTGACACGCCTGATTTAGAGTTTCCATTTACAGTCCTATTGGTGTCTGGTGGACATACACAATTGGTTGAAGCACGTGGTTTGGGTGATTATCATTTGTTAGGGGAGACGCTTGATGATGCTGTAGGTGAAGCGTTTGATAAAACAGCTAAACTGATGGGCGTGCCATATCCTGGTGGCGCGGAACTAGCACGACTTGCCGACCTTGAGTTATCTGATTATGTTTTATCAAAATTTCCACGTCCGATGACAGATAGACCGGGTTTGGATTTTAGCTTTAGTGGCCTTAAAACCCATGCATTAATGGCATGGAATAATAGCGATAAAGATCACGCTGTACGAGTGGCTATTGCAAAAGCGTTTCAAGATGCGGTTATTGAAACATTAGTGATAAAATGTCAGCGTGCGTTACAACATACAGGCAGCGCGCGTCTGGTTGTTGCAGGAGGGGTTGGGGCTAATCGGGCATTGAGAGCGGCGTTGACGACCTTAATGTCTGAAGAGGGAGGGGAGGTGTATTTCCCTCGTATGAAATATTGCACCGATAACGGTGCAATGGTCGCTTATGCTGGATGTTTGCATCTGTTAAAAGGAGAAAAAGATGCTACTTTGGCGATTGATGTGAAGGCTCGCTGGCCTCTTGAGACTTTTTCAGGTTAATTTTGGGTTCTGTTTTATCGAGTAGTCGGGTCATATTGCTATGATGTTTGTAAAGGATAAAAATCATGATTAAGCCTAGCGGAATAAAAGCTTGCATGTTTTTGAGTATAATTAAAGAATACAGTGGCGTTAATATGATGGACAAAACAGAAGCGAGAGATGAATAGCGGCTTATTAAGGCAACAACGAGCCAGGTGGCGATAACCATGCCACCTAAGAGCCAATGAAAACCAAGTAATACGCCTAATGCTGTTGCAACACCTTTGCCCCCTTTAAAATTAAAAAACAAAGGGTACATGTGGCCTAATACAGCAGCGAAGCAGACATAACCCAAGACGGTTGTATCTGCCCCAAGGGCTTTGGCGATGATCACGGGCAAAAATCCTTTGAGCATGTCTGTAAACAAAACAAGTAAGGCATACTTTTTGCCAGCAAGTCGTAACACATTGGTTGCACCAGGGTTTTTAGACCCTTCAACTCGTGGGTCTGGTAAAGAGAATAGGCGGCATACAATGACAGCTGAACAGACAGAACCCGATAAGTAGCCTGTAATCACGTAAAATAAGGGTAGAGCCATGGACAGCATAACAGTCTCCTGAAAGAAGGGGGGTGGTGGGCCGTATAGGGGTCGAACCTATGACACAGAGGTTAAGAGCCTCCTGCTCTACCAGCTGAGCTAACGGCCCATATTATCAGTTATGATACTTGATTTTATTTGAATTTCAAGCAACCACAAAATGCCTGTTATTTATACGATAGTAACCGGAGTTTTAAATGTCAATTACCCGTAAAAGCCTTTAATAAAGGTGGTTAGATTGATTGTGTTCAACGATGGGTTTGATGAAAGAGGGCTTTATAAAGATGATTTACAAACGAGTAGGCTTTGCATGTAAATATATGGATGTGAACCAAAATCAAAGCAAAAAGGTTTTAAAAGAAATTCAACAGGCTTATTCTGAAAAAACAACCACAATCAAATGGCTTGATTCACACAGTCGACATGAGGTTGAAAAAAAACTATGGGATATTATAACCCATAATACGAAAGCGGTTTATCATTTGATTAATTACGTAGGGCATTTGGTTCCTGAGCAGCGCATGGTTCGTATTGGGAGCGATCAATTGCCAGGTTTTACGCATCCTAATCTAGCCTATTTTTGGCAACAAACAGATGTAATTCAGTTTCTTGAAAAACAATATAGCCTTGCTGGTGATTTAGCGCGACAATTTGATGTGCGTTTGAGTATGCACCCAGGACAATTTGTTGTTCTTGCGAGTGCATCGCCTGAGATTGTTGAGCGTAGTATCGCTGAGTTTGAATACCATGCGAATTTAATTCGCTGGATGGGCTATGGTAAAACATTTCAAGACTTTAAATGCAATGTGCATATTTCTGGTAAACAAGGACCCGCTGGTATTAAATCAATTTTGGGCCGTTTATCACCTGAAGCCAGGCATTCCATCACCATTGAAAATGATGAAATGACATGGGGTATTGATGCCAGTTTGGAGCTGGAAAAACATGTGGCTTTGGTTTTAGATATTCACCATCATTGGATCAATACGGGAGAATATATTCAAGTCAATGATGATAGAGTTCGCCGTATTATTGATAGTTGGCGTGGTGTTCGACCGGTTATTCACTATTCTGTTTCACCAGAACATGTACTAGAGAACCATGCACGAGACGTGTTGCCTAATTTGAATCAATTGTTGTTACAAGGCTACAATAAAAGTCAATTAAGACAGCATAGTGATATGATGTGGAATAGTGCGTGCAATGATTGGGCGGGCTCGTTTAGAACAGATTTTGACATTATGGTTGAAGCTAAACATAAAAATTTAGCGAGCATTCCATTTGAAGAAACAAGCCGGCATTTAATAGATTAATCTAATAAAAACAATGCCTGTAAATCATTGGTATAACGACGGCCTAAGGGTGTTACTTGCCAATAGCTGTTATTCAGTGAGATTAACCCTTTTTGTTCAGCCGCGATAAGGTAATGGTTTAACGTATCAAAAGGTATCCCTGTGCGTTCGGTAAAGAGTGCGTTGGCAATGGGTTGTTGCAAACGCGTTGCGTTTAGCATGAATTCAAAAATTAAATCATTTGTGGTGAGAGGCGTGCATTCAGCAAGAAAGGGTTTGGCGTTGTTAAGATAATCATTGGGTTGACGATGTTTGCGTGTACGTTGAATCGTCTTGCCGTCAACCGATGTCATTTTGCCGTGTGCGCCGGCCCCAATGCCCAAATAGTCACCAAATAACCAGTAATTCAGGTTGTGACGAGATGTTTTTGTGTCTTTAGAGAACGCTGAAATTTCATAGCGACTATATTGATTGTGGCTTAATAATGCCAGTCCCTGTTCTTCTATTTTGCAAGCATCCTCTTCTTGAGGTAATTGAGGTTGTGTTTTGTAAAACACGGTATTGGGTTCAATGGTTAATTGATACCAGGATAAATGTTCGGGAGCATGATTTAAAGCGGTTTGTAGATCGTTAATGCCTTCTGCTATGGTTTGATTAGGC
>CAZNVR010000005.1:21353-24841 GCA_964576655.1 uncultured Legionella sp.
ATGTCAATGTTGATATTATCAAATCCGGCTTGGCGTGCCGCATCAATCGCTTTATGGGCTTGGTTGTCATCATGAATTCGTCCAAGGGCTTTTAAATGTATTGCATTAAAGCTCTGTATACCAAGAGATAGCCGATTAATGCCTAATTGACGATAGTCATTAAAGCGTTGTTGTTCAACAGTACCTGGGTTTGCTTCAAGTGTTATTTCAATATCATGAGCAAAAGGGAGCAGGGGTTGAATATTTTGAAATAATTTATCAAATGCTTGCGCAGAAAATAAGCTTGGGGTGCCGCCACCAATAAAAATAGAATGGATTTCCCTGCCTGAAAACAGGTCTAAATCCTGCTTAAGATCTGAGATTAATGCGTCTATATAATTAGTTTCAGGCAAGTTATCAGGGCTTTTATGTGAGTTAAAATCACAATAAGGACATTTGCGAATGTACCAAGGGATGTGGATATATAAGGATAATGGAAGCACGGGTTAAATCAGGCTGGCTTGTTAAAGGCTGCAATAGTATCATAAGTAGGCGTTGATATCCTAACTACGGTTTTATTCCGATGTCGACGACGTGCGGCTTAACCGCAAAAATTAAGTCAAAGGCCAATGTATTGGGCGCTCGCACACAAAGCAGGGTAGGTGAAGAACGTTATTTTTTATGCTCTTTCAAAATGACTCCTGCTCTAAATAATACATAATGTCATTACGTTAATGATTTTTTCAACTAAGGAACTATACAATGAAAAAAACAGTAAGAGTCGCTGTGACCGGTGCTGCTGGACAAATAGGTTACGCCTTGCTATTTCGTATTGCTTCAGGGCAAATGTTTGGTGAACATGTTGATGTTGAATTAAATTTACTTGAGCTTGAACCTTCGTTACCTGCGTTGGAAGGTGTGGCAATGGAGCTTGATGATTGCGCGTTTCCTTTATTAAAACGTATTGTTTGTACAGCAGATGTCAATAAAGCAATGGATGGGGTTAATTGGGCATTGTTGGTGGGCTCTGTTCCTCGCAAGCAAGGCATGGAACGTGCTGATCTATTACAAATTAATGGCGGCATATTTACACAACAAGGCCGAGCTATTAATGATAACGCAAGTGATGACGTGCGTGTTTTTGTTGTTGGTAATCCATGTAATACCAATTGTTTGATTGCAAAACATCATGCTAAAGATATTCCAGATGACAGATTTTTTGCTATGACAACGTTAGATGAACTTCGTGCACGTACACAATTGGCGCAAAAAGCTGGTGTAGATGTAACGTCTGTGACCGAAATGACCATTTGGGGAAATCATTCAGCGACACAATTCCCTGATTTTTATAATGCTAAAATTAATGGTATGTCTGCTGCGAATGTTATTCATAATGATGCATGGCTAAAAGATACCTTTGTACCTACCGTTCAGCAACGTGGTGCTGCAATTATTAAAGCCAGAGGTGCTTCTTCAGCAGCATCTGCAGCCAATGCAATTATTCAAGGTGTACATCATTTAGTAACAGATACACCCAATGGAGAGTCTTTTTCGATGTGTCGCAGTTCACAAGGTGAATATGGCGTGGATGAAGGCTTGATTTTTTCATACCCTTGTCGTCGTGAAAATGGCCTTTTACGTGTAGTGACTGATTTATCATTTAATGAATATAGTCAAATGAAGTTTAATGATACATTGAATGAATTACGTAGTGAGCGTGAATTGGTTACTCAATTAGGTTTATTAGATTAAGTGTTTTGATATTGGTCTGTATTCCGCGTTGTACGCGCGGAATACATTAATCGATATCAGTTTATGGAACAACAAAGGGCAGTTATCTCATACTCAGTTCAAAATCAACATTATTTATCTCTTCTCGCATGAATGTGTTTGATGGTTTTTTTATTTGGGGGCGAGTGAGGTCAATTGTTATTCCTGATTCCTGGGCTGTAGCTAGAACAGTAGCACACCAGTTTGATTCACTTAGCATTTTTTCTAAATACGATTCATTTTCTGCCATAACAATACTTGCTATTTTGGGAGTAAGTAAAAGCCAAGTAAGACCAAGCATTAGAACTTTTATTTGACTTGTCGTAAATTCATTTTGTTTGAGAACTTTCATGATTAGAGGGATTTTCATCATGAATATAGCTAGTGTTGCGTAATATAACGTTGAAGACGTATTATCTCGAGACATCAGGTATCGATTCAATTTAAATTGCAATAATTTTTTTATTTCTAGGTCTGCTTTGTGCGCTAAATGATACGTGGTTAACCATGCTCTTTGATCAGTACTATGTTTCGTGTTTTGAAACGCATCTTCTACTGCATCAATAGCGCGATATGTAGTTGTTGCGAGTTCTTCCCATGCGTTATATTGGCCGGTATCGCTGGCAAAAAAATCATTTTTGCAGTTAGTGATATGATTTAATTCATCCCTTATATTGTTTAATAATTTCACCCCAGTTATATTTTTTAGCACTTGCTTGAAAAACATTTTTGTCCCCTATGTAGAGTAGATTGAAAAAAGTTTATAACATGCTTTTTTTGTAATTAAAAGGCGCATTTAATTAATAAATTGTACGGTATGGTGTTCAAAATCCAGATATGATGTGAATAACTGCTCATACGCTCATTCGTCACATATAAACAGTTATTGGATGCATAACAAGGAGGATTTATTTAAATTCTATTTGACCTTAAACGTCAGTTGTGCCCAGTCATTTTCTATGCAGGTTGCTTGATGAGTAAAATGGCTTTGGTAGGCTTCGATTAACAGAGGGGCTTGTTCAGCTAATAATCCAGATACCACCAACATGCCATTATCGTTGAGTAGCTCACGAAAACGATGTTTAAGGGTCATTAAGGGAGCTAATAATATATTGGCAATGATCATATCTACAGGTTTACTTAGTGAATCTGGTTGCCCTACCGTTAAGTGTTCGGCAGCAATATTATTATTAAACGCATTATCTTGTGTAGCTAGTATCGCTTGTTCATCAATATCCACGGCATACACATGTTGTGCACCTAATTTCAAAGCAGCTAGGGCTAAAATTCCAGAACCACATCCATAATCGATCATCTCTTTTTGGTTTAAATCAGCTTGTTCAAGCCAGGTTAAGCATAAAGAGGTTGTCGCATGAGAACCTGTGCCAAAGGCAAGGCCTGGATCTAAAATTAAATTGACAGCATTTAAATCAGGAGGCGTTAACCAGGATGGACAAATCCAAAGACGTTTTCCAAATAGCTGAGGTTTAAATTGATCAAGGCAGGTACGCTCCCAGTCTTGATTGGGTAGAGCATCTATTGAAAAAGTGCAATGAGGAAAGGCTTTTGAAACAAGTGCTTGAGCGATTTGGGCATCGTCTTCGTTAGAATACAATGCAGTGAGCACCACATCAGGCCATAGCGGTGTGGCTCCTGGTGCTGGTTCTAAAATAGGTTTATCGTATTGGTCTGTAAACGTTACAGATAATGCGCCAGTTTCTTCCAGCGCATCAGAGAGG
>CAZNVR010000006.1:0-23361 GCA_964576655.1 uncultured Legionella sp.
CCGTCGAGCGATTCAGTCGAATGATGCCCTGTTTTTAGCGTCATTTGCAGCCTATGATAATACACTCGTCACCTTAACGGCAGATATAGCTAGTGTCTATATTAAGATTCGTACAGATGAACAATTAATCAATATTACAGAGGAAAACATACGACTACAAAAAATGAGCCTTCAATTAACTCAAGCGCGTTTTAGAGCTGGAGAAGTTAGCATGCTTGATGTTGAACAGGCTAAAACGGAATTAGCTGAAACACAAGGCAGTCTACCTGCAATTGTGAGTCATTTACAAATGCAAAAAGATGCACTGAGTGTCTTATTAGGAGCGCCACCAAATCAACTCAATGCTTTACTGGAAAAGCAACGAGGCATTCCTGTAGCACCTCAAGCCATTGCCGTAGGAATACCTGTTAACACATTAGAAAGACGCCCAGACATTTATCAGGCACGAGAGGAAGCAATTGCGCAATCAGCCAGTATAGGCGCTATAAAAGCCAATTTATATCCTGCATTTTCATTATCAGGCACGTTTGCCTTTGCATCCAACACCATAAATGGAGCATCCATTGGCAATATTTTTGACTGGTCTAATCGTACCGTTACAGCAGGTCCTGGCGTGAGTTGGCCTATTTTTAATTATGGCCAAATTACCAATGCCGTTCGTGCCCAAGATGCCTCTTTTCAGCAAGCTCTACTTAACTACTTAAATTTGGTTTTAAAAGCACAACAAGAAGTTCAGGATAATATTACGCGTTTCATTGAAGCGAAAAAAACTGAACGTTATTTAGCAAAAGCTTGTCAATCAGCCATTAAGGCAACACATTTAACATTAGTACGCTATAAAGAAGGAGAAGCAGATTATACAACTGTTTTGTATGCACAACAGCAGCAATTGCGGGTGCAAACCTCTTATACAAAAGCCCAAGGAGAAAGGCCTTTAGCATTAGTCGCTTTATATCGTGCTTTAGGTGGTGGTTGGCAAATTCGCCAAGGGAATGATATTGTACCTAAACACATAAAAGCTGAGATGGCTGCTCGTACCAATTGGGGTAATCTACTCACGCCGCAAAATCATCAACCCGCGGCCACAAAAAAACAAAAACTTAAACGACTTTACTTACCAAGCTGGTGATGACCATGGATCTGGGCAAAAAATTAAAACCAAAACAAGTAAAAGCAGCACAACTCATATTAGCTAGTATTTTACTCATTGATTTAATTGCACATTACAAAGCAACCGCTCACCCACCTGTGATACCGATTCCTAAGGTGATTGTTAAACAACCTGAATTAATCAACATCGTAGACTATGTCACCCAAACAGGCACAACGGTTGCTTTTAACTCTGTGAATTTAGTCGCACGCATTCCGGGCTATTTAAATGAAATTCAATTCACCGATGGCACGTTGATCAAAAAAGGCCAAAATTTATTTGTGATTGAACCAGAACCCTACATGGCACAATTGTTAGGAGCAAAAGCAACGGTAGACGCACAAAAGGCCATTGAAGCGTATGACAAAGCTGAATATGCTCGTCAAAAACGCATGTATAAAGAAAATGCAACATCACTCAATAATGTTGAAAAGTGGTTGGCTAAAAGCCATCAATCTAAAGCGGAAGTTGCAAAAGCTGTGGCTAATGCTGAAATAGCCGCTATCAATTATAGCTACACCCATATTCAAGCCCCCTTTGATGGTCGAATAGGACGACATCTTGTTGATGTTGGGAATTATGTAGGCAATGGTGTGGCGACTAATTTGGCCACCATTACCCAATTGGATCCCATGTATGTCTATTTTAATATCAACGAGTTGGATTTAATTAAATTACGAGCCGCCTCTCGCACCAATGGTTATAACCCTAAAATGATCAAACAAATTCCAGTGCAAGTCAGCTTACAAAATGATGTCGATTATCAATACGAAGGAACCCTTGATTTTATCAACACAGGTCTTAATGCCTCAACAGGTACTATGGAGTTTAGAGCACTGTTACCCAACAAGAAAAATTTACTGGTTCCGGGGCTATTTGTAGAAGTTCGCATAGCAACGAGCAAGCCTGATCCACAATTAACCGTCCCCGATACCGCTATTTTATATGACCAAATCGGTTCATATGTCCTAACCATTGATAACGACAATAGGGTTGTTTTAAAGCGCGTGGTCATCGGTGGTATCAATCAAGGTATGCGAGCCATTACAAAAGGATTAGTTGCTGATGATAAAGTCATTATCAGCGGACTTCAAAACGCCTCTCCTGGCAATAAAGTAGCGCCTCAACTGGAGAAAAAGGCCAAATGATTTCTAATTTTTTCATTGAACGCCCGGTATTAGCCAATGTCATTGCCATTTTGCTTGTTTTACTAGGTTTAATTGCTATAGTGGCTTTGCCAGTCAATCAATACCCAGCCATTGTACCACCAACCATTCAAGTCACCACGACTTATCCTGGTGCAGATGCAAAAACATTAATTAAAACCGTCGCACTACCCATTGAACAACAAGTCAATGGAGTAGAAAAAATGCTGTACATGCAATCAACCAGCACGAACAACGGTACCTATACATTAATCGTCACTTTTGCCATTGGGACTGATCTCAATTTTGCTCAAGTGCTCGTACAAAATCGTGTGCAAGCAGCCATGGCACAACTACCCATTCCTGTGCAAAAGCAAGGCGTGATGGTTCAACAAAAATCCACTGCTATTTTACAATTTATTACACTCACCGCAGAAAACAATGAATATGATGGTTTGTTTTTAAACAACTATGCCACTATTAACATGCAAGATGAGTTGTCTCGTCTACCTGGCGTGGGGAACGTATTAGTATTTGGATCAGGCAGCTATGCCATGCGCATCTGGCTTGACCCACAAAAAATGTTTGCTTATGGTTTAAACCCCAGTGATGTACTAGACGCAATTAATAATCAGAATAAACAAATATCAGCGGGGCAAATTGCAGCGCCTCCTACAACTAACCAACCCGCGTACCAATTGACCGTTAACGTACCTGGACAATTGGCCAATCAGGATGAATTTGCCGATATCATTATTAAGCATCAGGCCACCCAACCTAATCAACAAGCCAATACAAGCAGTAGTGCCCGAATAATACGAATTCGCGATGTGGGTCGGGTTGAGCTGGGTTCATCAAGTTACAATCAAATTGCCAAATTAAATAATAAACCAACAGCGGCCATAGGAATCTATCAGCTGCCAGGGGCTAATGCGTTGCAGGTTGCCCAAGCTGTACGAAAAACGGTTGAAAAAATGGCAAAATCATTTCCACCCGGCATGACCTACTCCATTCCTTTTGATACCACAAAATTTGTTAATGCATCCGTTCATGAAGTATATGAAACATTATTTGAAGCAGGCATTTTGGTCTTATTGGTTATTTTATTTTTCCTACAAAATGCTCGTGCCACATTAGTGCCTGCAACAACCGTACCGGTCACGATTATTGGTGCGTTTCTAGCCATGCTCATTATTGGCTATTCAATAAACTTATTAACGTTATTCGCATTGGTTCTAGCCATAGGTATTGTTGTTGATGATGCGATAGTCATTGTCGAGGGGGTTACACAACATATTGAACATGGATTAGCACCTAAACCTTCTGCAATTAAAGCGATGCAAGAACTGATGGGACCTATTATTGGCATTACCTTGGTGCTTATGGCTGTATTTGTACCAGCAGGCTTTATGCCAGGATTAACCGGGGCTATGTACGCACAATTTGCGTTAGTGATTGCTGCAACAGCGTTTATTAGCGCCATTAATGCAATGACGCTAAAGCCAACGCAATGTGCGTTATGGTTAAAACCGATAGATACAAGCAAACCGAAAAATATTTTTTTTCGTAAATTTGATCAGATCTATACTCCTTTAGAAGCCATTTACGTCAGGTTTATTGAACGTTTAGTTAAACGCGCAGGTTTTGTGTGTTTAATTGGTCTTTTGTTAGTAGCAGGTGCGATTTTGGGCTTAAGCCAAATTCCTACAGGGTTTATTCCACCAGAAGATCAAGGCTATTTAATGATGAATGTGCAGCTACCAGATGGAGCGACATTAAACCGAACTCAAACCGTTTTAGATAATCTTAGTAAAGAAGTTGCACGCGTGGGCGGCGTGGATAATATTATTGCTATCGATGGCATTTCACTTCTTGATAACAATGCAAGCCTTGCTAATGCAGGTGTTCTATATATTATTTTCAAAGATTGGAGTGTACGTGGTGCTGATCAAAATTTAAAAGCGTTATACCTGAAGTTAAATGAAATCGCTCAAAATACATTGGATGCAAAAATATTAGTCGTACTCCCCCCTCCTATTCAGGGCCTAGGTCAATCGGGTGGCTTTCAAATGCAACTTGAACTCACCGATGGCTCGTTTGATTATCACAAACTTCAAGTTGCCACAGACCAACTCATTCAATATGGAAGCCTGCAGCCTGAGTTACAAAAATTAATGACCTCCTTTCGTGCAGAAGTACCTCAATTAGCAGCGCCAATTAACCGCACCAAAGCAGAATCTCTGGGTGTATCTGTGGGTGATGCTTCAGATGCATTACAAACGTATCTAGGTTCATCTTATGTCAATCTTTTTTCCAAATTCGGCCAAGTGTTTCAAGTGTATGTGCAAGCCGAAGCATCATCCCGCATGACCATTGATGATGTACGTAATTATTATGTTAAAAACAATTCCGGTTTAATGGTGCCCTTAGGTACGCTCACCAACATTACACCCGATGTCGGCCCATCGATTATTTCACTCTATAATTTATATCCATCCAGCAATATTTATGGCATGGCAGCCACAGGGTATAGTTCTGGACAATCGATTAAAACATTAGAAAAACTAGCCAAACAAATCCTGCCTGCAGGCATCTCCTATGAATGGACAAGCACTGCTTATCAGGAAAAAATTGCAGGAAATATGAGTTATTATATTTTTATTTTATCATTGATTTTGGTGTATTTAATTTTGGCAGGACAATATGAAAATTGGATTACCCCACTGGTCATTATTATCAGTGTACCGTTAGCACTCATTGGTACCGTGCTCGTTTTGCTCTTATTAGGATTAGCCAACAATATGTATACACAAATTGGTATATTACTATTGATAGCATTAGCGGCTAAAAATGCTATTTTAATTGTTGAAGTCGCACGTGAACAACGAGAAATTCATCAAAAATCCATTATAGAATCAGCCCTTATGGGGGCCAAAATACGATTTCGGCCTATTCTTATGACCTCATTTGCATTTATTTTAGGCGTCATGCCGCTGGTCTTTGCTACAGGGGCTGGTGCTAATGCAAGAAAATCCATTGGAATTACCGTATGCAGCGGTATGTTAGCCTCAACCTGCCTGGCTGTGGTGTTTGTACCGGTATTTTATGTGTTGTTACAACGCTGGCATGAACAACGTAACAACAAAGCAAAGTCCAAGCATTGTGAGCATCATGAAGATATGCGTGACAACAATCATTGTGTATAATGTCGTACTTAAAATATACAAATAAGATAGCACATGCGTTTATTTAAGTCTTTTTTTGCTGTATTACTCATCTGTGGTATACCTCAAGCTATGGCCGGTGCTAGCGAACACCTTGAAACCATTAAAAATAATCCGGAAGCATTGTATTCTTTTTTTAAAGCCATGCCCAAAGGCGGCGAATTGCATTATCATTTTTCTGGTGGCTCTTATGCTGAAACCATGCTAGAACTGGCCAAAACTCGCGATGATTATTGCCTTGATCCTAACACATCAACAATTAGCCAAACACATGATCACTGCAATGGAACAATACTCCCAGAATTAAATAAAAATACTTCGCTGTATAACCAAACAATCACTGCCTGGTCAATGAAGAATTTTAACCCCTCTCACGAGTCAGGTCATGATCATTTCTTTAATGCCTTTGCGAAATTTGGCCCAACAGTGGATGATTTTTCCAGTCAATTATTGGCAGATATTTTACAGCGTGCAGCAGCTCAACATGTTCATTATATGGAACTCATTACTTTTTATAACAATAACGCCGAAAATGATGCAAAATTAATTCAATCATCCACATCATGGGCTGAAAAACAGAAAATCTTGCTGAATAGTCCCTTATTTCAAAACCATATCAACCAAACCATACAAGCCAGCACACACTTATTAACAACAACCCGGCATCAACTGGGTTGTGATTTAAACCCGAAGTTACCCGCTTGTACAATAACCGTTAAATTTCAATATTTTGTCATGCGTAATAATTCAAAGGATAATGTGTTTGCACAAGCTTTAGCAGGCTTTGTTGCAGCATCCCGTGCACCCAATATTGTTGCTGTCAATTTGGTACAAGCTGAAGACGATACCATCGCCCTACGTGATTATCAGACGCATATGAACCTGTTTGCATTCCTACACGCTAAATACCCAACAGTGCACATTAGCTTGCATGCCGGTGAATTAACACCTCAAACCACTAAAGCGTTTGACCTGGGCTTTCATATTAAAGACGCTATCTTCACAGGTCATGCTGAACGTATTGGACATGGCGTGGACATTACCCATGAAAAAGGCAATTTATTTTTACTCAATTATATGGCCAAGCACCACATTGCTGTTGAAATTAATTTAATTAGTAATCAAGCCATTTTAGCTATTTTTGGAAAACAACATCCGCTGAATCTTTACTTAAAACATCATGTCCCGGTGGTGCTATCAACGGATGATGAAGGTATTTTACGCACGGATTTAACCCATCAATATGTAGATGCTGTAAAAAACCACCATTTAAATTATGCAACCATCAAACAGATTAATCGTAACGCATTAACCTATAGCTTTTTGCCTGGAAAAAGTATTTGGAGTGATGCCACCAATCAAATTGCTGTACCTGAGTGTCAGTCCTTTACATCAAAACGTTGCAAGCACTTTATTAGTCACAACAAAAAAGCCCATTTACAATGGCAATTGGAGCAAGAATTAACTCATTTTGAAGCACAATGGTCTAAAAAAACTTAAATCCGTGACCATGATGCACGCCTACTGACGCGAGAGGAATAGTATTCATACCATTTAATATTATCTTAATAATCTTAATTTATTATGTCCTATTATAAAGCGCATGTATTTTAACTAAGGAGTAATAATGAGGCTCGCCAGTGTAAACATAGACTCTTTATTAGAAGAACAAATAAAAAATCATTTAAAAAATAACGGCTCATATGATGCCCTTCGTGAAATATGCCTCTCCCCAAAGCCCATTAAACCGGTTATAGATATTCTAACCCAACAACTTAAAGCGCTTGCTAAAAAAGATATAACAGATGCCGAATCAAAACTCATTCAACAAGCACATGCAAATCAACAAAAAGCAGATACTGCTGAAGCAGAGCGTGATAAAAACAGCGCTCCAAAATACACCCTAGAAAAAAACAGTCTTGAACAACAAAAAGCTGAACAAACAGCAGCGCTATTATCATTAGAATCCCTGTATATAGAGTATAAAAATACTCATCACAATGCACGCAGCAAATGGCAAAATGAGCTCTCAAACAGAGACAGATTAAAAATCCTACTATGTGGAATGAGCCCCTCCAAACACAACCATCACATGCATGTTGATTTAAATCATCATCATCTTAATCATCATTACTTAGCCCACCCTCACTTGGCTCATCATCGTTTTGATACCCCTTTCTTTAATAACAGCTCCTTTAATCCCACCTCCTTTGCTTTTCCTCCCATTCATTGCTACTCGCAACCCAACATGTATTATTATCACCTGCAAACCGAATTACATATTGCTGAGCTAAATGTTGCTCGTCTCTTTAGCGAACAAAACAGAACACATCAACAATTAACAACGTTAGAGCACGAAAAAAATAAAATTAAAAGTGTAATCTTTGCTTGCGACTCGCGCTTAAACGAACTTCAACGATTAAACAGTGAATTAGCTACTCGCGAACAAGAACGCCATCAACGCAATCGTGCTCCTGCACTAACAAATCAAGCGCTTTCTTTTGGCAACGCACAAGGCTTGAATCAATCACTGCAAAATGAGAAAAACCAAATAAATAAAGTTTGTCATGAAAAAATAAAACGGATTGAAGAGCAAATCTACCCTGTCATGCTTAACCACCTAAACACCCATATCGATAGCTACCAATTAACAGTTGATGAGACATCCGCTTTAAAAAGAATCATCACGTTTATGACTGAGCGCCAACAACTCATGGCAAAGAAAAAACAAGAAGAAGCTGACTTAACAAGCCTTGAAGCATCGTTAGAAACCAATCAACAAACTCATGCTACAAAAACGCATCAATATCAAACATTCACTCAAACCCATTCGAATTTGATTCATTCGAATGAACAAATAAAATCAAACCTTCGTGTCCTTCAAAAAGACATTGACGAATTAGTAGAACAACGCAATGAGTCTATTCAAGCCGCTTTAGGCGCAACAGCACTATTAGCTATAAGTGCTTTACCAGCCTATTTTTTAATCCAGATAGGGATCATGTCACCTTTAGTTGCGATAATTGGCGCGAGTGTCATCGGCGTAGTTATTATTGGTTTAACCATTACCATCGGGGTGTTTGCTATTCAGGCTCACCTTAAAGAGGCTGAAAAAAATCAAGATCAAGAGCGCGTACTACAACAAGAACAAAACATTCAGAACCATTCAACTCGCGATCCACAATTAAAACATGAATTACAAGAATTAGAAGACAACATCAACACATTAAAACAGAACATAGAAAACCAAAAACAAAAAATTTCGTTAACAACTCAAGATGCAGAGGGTAAATTAAACACCGCAAAACGAGTTGAACTTTTAAAAAACACGTCCATTAAACCATCCAGAAATCATTTCTTCTCAATGCTCTCTCCTTCAGCACCACCGTCTGAAGAGGAGAACAATAGGTTATTTCCATAAATGGCGTAGCTGAAAAATCCGTCATGCCCGCTTAGGCGGGCAAATCATCGATCAAAATCATTCCATGATCAATCAGGTTTATTTTCAGCTTAATACACTATTTAAAAACGCAGGTATTCGTTGATCAAGCCAATAAACGGGTCTGCCTGGAATACAGCCTGAAATAAACCCCACATGCCCACCATACGGGCTCACTTCCAGCGTTACATGATCAGATAACAACTCTGCTTGCGGTAACACATCTGGCGTCATAAACGGATCATCCAATGCATGAATGAGTAATGTAGGCGTTTTAATATGCGCTAAATATTGACTAGAACTTGATTCTCGGTAATACGCATGTACATGCGGAAATCCATGCAGCTTGGCTGTAATGTGCTCATCAAAAGTCCAAAAACATCGAAAAGCATTAAGTTCTTCTGCTGTAAAAGGCAATGCATCACCATGTGCTTTTATTTTGCGTAAAAAAACCTCACGCAAGCGTTTTAATAAATACGCTTGATAAAATCGTGAGAACCCTTGATTAATGCTATCTGCAACCAAGCGCAGCTGAAAAGGCACTGATGCTACAGCCGCGACTTGAATGATTGATTGAGAAGGGTGTTCACCTAGCCATTTTAACGCAACATTCCCACCTAAAGAAAATCCAACCAGTGCTTTTTTTGTATATGGCTCTCTTTCTGCTAAGGCATTCAATAAGCAATCCAAATCTTGCGTTTCACCAGAATGATAGGCTCGAGGCAAGCGATTAGGCTCTTGACTCGCTCCTCGAAAATGCATTAAAACCGCACGCCATCCTTGTTGATTAAACGCAGTTAATTGTCCTGCCACATAAGTTGAATCAACACTGCCACCTAAGCCATGCAAAAAAATGACTAAAGGAGCAGTGGAGCTAATTCCATTTACAGCCCAAGCCAAATCTATAAAATCACCATCGGGTAGTTCAAGTCGCTCAACACTATCAATCGGTGCTTTAATATTCCGTCTCATGAATGTTGAACAAATGGTTTGCATGTGTTTATTAGTTAACCACCACGCGGGTTTAAATGTGCTTTTAATTATCATAATGATTGTGTATGTAATAGTGGGCTAAACTCATGAACGGCATTCACTAATGCACTAACATGTTCAGGAGGAACATCTGGCGTTATGCCATGGCCTAAATTAAAAATATGTCCACTACCAGGACCATACGACTCAAGAACTCGTTTAACCTGCTGTCGAATACATTCAGGAGAGGTTAATAAAACGGCCGGGTCTAAATTTCCTTGTAAGGCAACTCGATGACCGACTTGTTGACGAGCGGCGTTTAAATCCGTGGTCCAGTCCACACTTAATGCATCACAACCGGTATCAGCCATAGCAGAAAGCCATTGCCCTCCACCTTTTGTAAACAAGGTAATTGGAATATGAGGATGTATTATTTTTAACTGTTTAACAATAAACCCCATATAATCCAGTGAAAATTCGTGATAATTGGGTGTGGTTAGAATCCCCCCCCAAGAATCAAAAATCATCAATGCATTCACACCTGCCCGTACTTGCTCATCCAGATAAGACACAATCGTTGCACTAAGCTTTGTCAGCAGTTGATGCATGGCCTCTTGTTCGCAGTACATCATCTTTAAAACGCGCTTATAATCTTTACTGCTTCCGCCCTCAATCATGTAACATGCAAGCGTCCAGGGACTGCCTGAAAACCCTATTAATGGCAATTCAGCCGGCATATTTTGACGAATTAAGCGAACGGCATTCATCACATAAGTCAATTCATCAACAACGGATGCGCCAGGAAGTGCATCAATTGCAGCAACATTGCGTATAGGCTTAGCAAAACAAGGCCCCTCACCTTCAGCAAACGACAATCCTAGCCCCATCGCATCTGGAATAGTTAAAATATCTGAAAATAAAATAGCCGCATCCAACGCAAAACGGCGTAATGGTTGCAACGTTACTTCACATGCCCATTCTGGATTCTTGCACAAACTTAAAAAATCACCCGCTTGTGCGCGCACATGTCTATACTCAGGTAAATAACGTCCAGCTTGTCGCATAATCCAAACAGGCGTGCGTGATACGGGTTTTTGTTGTAAGCTGCGAATCAATAGAGATTGAGTTAGATCGGTCATAACAACCCTTTAATCTTAAACAGATATGAATTCTACCATGGAAATAGAAGAAATGATGAACGACTCTTTACGCATTAGCGCATTAAACATCAGCACTCGTATAGGTATACATGAGTGGGAGCAGCGTATTTTACAAAAAGTGCTGTTAGATATTCATATCCCTCTTGATTTAAGCGCCTGTAATAATGACATCACAAAGACCATTGATTATGCTGCTCTTTGTCAATGCGTCACAGAATATATTGAATCCAATTCATTTTCATTAATAGAAACCTTAGCAGAAAATGTCGCAGAATTAATTAAAACAACATTTAACGTCGCGACGTTAACGTTAAGTGTGAGTAAACCTCATGCGGTGAACAATGCTGGAAATATTTGTGTATCGATTAGTCGCTGATTATCCCTGAATACTGCCAACACATGTCACGATATCCTGGGAGAACGATGGTCTTAGAGATGACGACTCTAAGGCGAATAACTTAGCTCTGATTCAGAATGCTGAATCAGCCCAGGTATTCTATCTATAACCGACTCATCCACCGTACTCGCTAAGGTATCACTACATGACGTTGTTTGTTGTGAGGCATGGGTAGGCAACATGGATTTAATTGCACTATAACTACTCTCATCAGCATGCTTCACATCATTTTCTGCTGCAGATAAATACTCTAGACCTTGCTGTTTAAAGCGGTAGGTATTAAGCAAAATTAAACTAGTTTGTACAATCATTAATCCAACGCATACTCCAGGGCCTAACACCACACCTGTTGTCAATAATAATAAAATAGGCAGAACCAATACGATGACATTATAGCTCCAGCTAAAAATTAAATTTTGTCGGATATTTTCAGCCGTCTGTCTGGATATTTCAAATGCTGGCACAATAGGTTTTAATGAGTGAACGCTAGATACAGCGTCCGCCAACAGATGACTCATGTTACGCACACCATCCGTTGGCATAGCTATGCCAAAATCACTCGCAGCAATGGCTTCTGAATCATTTTCTTCATCACCAATCATAGCGACGCGGTATTTTTTCTGTAATGCTTTAATTCCACCTAATTTATCAGATGAAGACATCGAGAAACGTACATTGTCTTCATGAATACCCAGGGCTCTCGCTTGACGTAAAGCAGCATCCTCACCGGAACCGGTCCAAAGATGCACTATTTTTCCCATATTTTGTAACGCTCGAACAACTGTTCTCGCCTCAGGTCGAAGAGGTCTTCTCAAAATAAAATGGCCTAAAATCACATCACCACGAGCAAGATAAATAATATTTTCATCCGACATAAGTGTACGTTGTTGATAGGCTAACAAAGCCGTTTTATTCATTAAATTGGCTTCACCTATTGTATAAGTTTCACCATCTATGTCCGCGGTTACACCTGAATTTTTCGTGTTATTAATAGGTACTGATTGAATCGGAGCTGATGTTTTTGCAGCTGCATAGTTAAATAATGCCATCCCTACTGCTTTTGTAGACCCCTGCTCTAAGGTCAAAACATATTTTAATATGTCTTCATATGAGTGATCTGAGCTATTAAAATCCATATCAATCACTTCTGGTACCGTTGTTGTTAACGTACCATTTAAATCAAAGACCACATGTTGAACTTGATCCGCCATTTCAAATATTTTGGCATTTTTAAATTCCATATGATGGTTTGCTGCTTTTTTCATACCGACTCGAACAGCCATTCCAGTCACAAGTCCCAACGTACAAGGGCATGCTGACACAAGAACAGCGACCGCACTTTGAATAGCCATTGCCAAGGGAAAAAAACATCCCACAACAATGCCAGATAAAATCGCAATCCCAAATACAGCTGGAATAAAATAATTTAAAATTTGATCTGCATCCGTTTTCCATGATGCATCATCTGCGGCACTTTTAGAATTCAAAGAGGCAGCAATAGCAATATCTTTTCGTGCTAATAACGATTGATTAGCAGGCAAGCTCGCACGCAAATACAGTTGGCCATTCGTCAAAATACTACCTGAAAAAATGGGCATGTTTGACTGCAATGACACTAAATCTTCTTTATCCGCACCCGAAACAAGGGCAACATTCAACTGACCATGTGTGCCCTCTTCACATACACCATCAACAGGTATTACACCATTCTCAATGAACAGTAGATCGCCTTGTTGAATCAGTGCTGTATCAACCTCTTCAAGCTCACCTGTTGCAAGTACGCGTTTGACACGCCTAGGTGCTCTGTCTTGAAATTTTTCATTCAGCTCCATACTTTGTTCCAACGATTCTCGAATCGCCTCGCCCATATGTCTGAAACCAAAAATCAACAAGCCTGCTTCAAACATCATGGGCAATCCTGGAACAAATAAAGCCGTCAACGACGCAACTAAAGCGGTTAATGTACTTACGGCAAATAACGTATCCATGTGAAGCAAACCGCGATTAAAAAGCAACGTCCATGCTTTTTTATAGGACTCAGCACCTAACGCTAAGGTCATGATCGTACTTGCACCCCCTATCGATGCCATAACGATTATGGACAAAGGGCCTGTAATAAATGGCAAAACCAATAAAGCCAAACCTGCACCCACCCCCAGAAAGCCATACAGCCAACGAAAACTATTTTTAGGCGGTTGCGATGGACCTTCTGACAGCACCTCACCACATGGATAACTCACGGCCTCAAGTTCAACATTTAATAGAGCCATAACGTCTTCTGCGAGAAGGCCTTCTTCTTGAATAGTCACATTGAGTTGTTTACCAGAGGTTCTCACATGTTGAAGCGTGATGGTTTTGTTATTTAGTGTGATTGTTTTATAAAATGAGCGGTGGATCGTTTTTTGTGTAAAAAAAGCGTAAACGCGTTGCCATACTGTAGGAGTCGCTGATAAGGTGTTAAGAATCGTCTTTTCACATGAAGGACATTCAACATACGGGACAGAAAAGCAATAGTTAGTAGACATACACGCTCTTGTTTAAAATTAAGCATCCATTTTGCGAATCATACCCATAATATGCTCACGTTTAGCAAATGCCATTTGCGCTTGCTGAGCTTGTGTTCGAGAATCAAAAGGACCAATAATCACTCGATACCAACTAATATTTCCCTGAATTGCAGGAGATATTTTCACATCGAATCCTTTCATCATTAATGACGCTCGCATACGACTGGCATCTTGCATGTTTTTAAATGAAGCCACCTGAACTAAATACGCTTCTTTATGATTAGCAATTAATGCAGGAATTTTTTCTGCTAAAACAACCGGGGCTGGATGGTTTGCAACCACAGGTGCTACTGGTGCCAATGGCGCGTGCAAAGGAAGAGCGGCTTTTGTTACTGGCGCTGCCTCAGCTAATGCCACAGAAGGGGATAGGGCTGGTTTCGCAGGTAAAGCAGGCTTACTAGGTAGATTCGCGCCTGCTATTTGTTCATTGGCAAGTAACGTATAAAACTCAAACTTAGGCTTCGGTAGAGCGGCTTGTTGTACACCTGTTTTAGTAATAATAGCCGTACTATTATTCGCAAGAACATGTGAACCAACCCACGATGTGACGTGAGCTAAATCATAAAGTGACGCACTCAAATAACCAGCCACAAACACCACACACACCAACATCAGCTGGCCAAGTACACTGCCTCTTTTAGGAGGCGCGCTTTTTTTTCTATACTGTCCTGCCATCACATACTCTCAGGAGCAGATACACCTAACAAGTGCATCCCATTAGCTAACACCTGACGCACAGCCTTTAGTAAACATAATCGTGCACAGCGCAAGGAATCTTGTTCACACAACAATTGAATCGCGTTGTAATAACTATGTAAACCTGTAGCTAACTCTCGAAGATAATAAGCAATTTGATGAGGCTCACAACTTTGCGCGGCTGATTCAATTAATTCAGGATAACGGTTCAATAACGATATCAAAACCATTTCTTGAGGCTCTGTCAGCAAATCAACCGAATCCAGACCCAATTGTTCATTCCAGCTTAAGCCACGCTCAGCCAATTGTCTAAGTACGCTACAAATTCGTGCGTGAGCATATTGAATATAATAAACAGGATTATCACTCGATTCTGATTTAGCTAAATCCAAATCAAACTCCATATGCTGCTCGGGTTTGCGTGTCACGTAAAAAAAGCGCGCAGCATCTCGTCCCACTTCCTCTCGTAGCTCACGCAATGTTACAAACGAACCACTTCGTGTAGACATTTGCACGCGCTCACCTTGACGAAAGAGTGTAGCAAATTGTACAAGCAACACATCCAGTGCATTTTCGTCATGACCTAAAGCATGCACGGCTGACTTAACACGGGTCACATACCCATGATGGTCCGCACCAAAAATATCAATCACCCGGTCAAACCCGCGATCATACTTGTTCCAATGATAAGCAACATCAGAGGCAAAATAAGTCGTTTGACCATTCGCACGCACTAAGACTCGATCTTTTTCATCACCAAAGGCTGTGGCACGAAACCATAACGCACCTGCTTTTTCAAACGTATGCCCACCCTGTTTTAACGCAGCAATACCTTTTTGAATGGATTCATCGTTAAACAACGATTGTTCTGAAAACCAAGTCTCGTATTCAACACCAAACGCTGCTAAATCATCTTTAATATCGTCTAATACAGAATGAAGTGCTTTTTGGTGAAATATCGCAAAACCTGATGCACCTAATAGACGAATGGCGCACTGAATTAATGCATCGATATATATTTCTTTATCCCCGCCCTCAGGTTCATCCGCGGGGAGATTCTCTCTAATAACATACCAGGAATGCACAAAATCTCGTCCATGGGTACGGCATAATTCATCCGCAAGCGATTGAACATAATCGCCTTTATATGCATTCGCGGGAAAAACAATAGATTCGCCAGATAAAGCCAAATAACGCATCCACACACTCACCGCCAAAATATTCATTTGGCGACCTGCGTCATTCACATAATACTCTCGGCTCACATCAAAACCTGCCGCCATTAACACATTGGCAAGCGTTGCGCCAAAGGCTGCACTTCGGCCATGTCCAACGTGCAATGGACCTGTTGGATTAGCTGAGACATATTCAACTAATACACGCTTTCCCGCACCTAAATGACTTCGACCAAACGCATCGCCCTGATTGAGAACTTGAGAAATAATTTGCGATCGAGCGGTTGTGCGCATAAAAAAATTAATAAACCCTGGTCCTGCAATTTCAACTCGCTCGATTAACGGATGAGACGCCAGTGCCGTCACTAAAAGATCTGCTATTTTACGAGGGGCCATACGACAGGGTTTAGCTAAAACCAAAGCGACATTGGTTGCAAAATCACCATGACTTGCGTCTTGGGTGCGCTCTACTTTAAAGTCGATATTTATTTCTGCTGGAATCTCACCTGATGTAACTATCGTTTGCAATGCCTGATTGATTAATTGCTCGACTGTTTTTTTCATAACTCTGTTTCATTCGTAAATATTACAACTATTATGCGCTTTTTCACGCCAGTTGCAAATAGGTGTCTGATTTTTCCTAATTCATACCCTTGAGTTCCATAACACAAGTCAGTAAAGTGTCATTTCTCTTCATGCCAGGAATAACTATGCGCCTTTTTATTTTACTTTGCACATTTTTTTTATGCATGAATACCATTGCGGCTTATCCTTTAGAACAAGCTACACCAGAATTTAATATCAAACAGGCAAATCAGCGATTTGATCAAATCAATTTGCAATTATCTACACAAAATCTAAATCAAGATGATTTAAACACAGCAATTGATACCCTAAGTACCTATTCAGAGCAAGCTGAACAATGCATCAATGATGCGCAAAAGAAAGTAAATAATCTAACTGCATTAATTCATCAAAGCTCAAATACCGTTGATAAGAACATGAATGGTGCTGATTTAGTGTATTTAAGTCGCGAAAAAACGAATATGTCAAACAGACTGGCTCAATGTCGATTATTCTCCATTCGTGCTAAAGATGCCATCGAGGCGTATAAAATAGCGTATGCTCGTCTTACACAAAAAGAAACCCTCACTCGCCGTTTGCCATTATGGAATGTTATTCATTCGTTAATTGCATCGCCGCCTTTCAATGACATTGATGCATTATTAAAACTACAACCACCACCAGCTCTTCAATCCACAACCCTTTGGATTATCTTTAGTTGCTTGGCGTTAATTTTATCCTCTGTCTTATTGATAAAAATACGCAACACTCGCTTTGCCAAAGATAATTTACACATCAAACAGTTATATGTACGACATATTTTATTACTCTCTTTATGTTTATTAGCCGGTGCATTGTTTTTTTATTTATTTATTCTGGCTCACGATGAACCAAGCACGCTATTAGAGCTGTCCCAACAACTATTTATCTATTTAACAGCATCCATTGTTATTGTATCTCTGGCAAACATAAAACGAATCAAGACCTTGTGTGTCTCATATTCGATTGATAGAACATTCTGCCAAGCATCTATACTGGTTTTTTTAAGCTTTTATACACTGTCGTCTCTAGCTCAAACGCTTGCCGATGCAATCGATTTTAATCCACTTCTCATTCAATTAACACAATCACTGTTTCTGCTTACCATGCTGATAACTGGCATAGGATTTGTTTATTATTTTTGCCATACACATATGATTAAACGTCATAAAAAAATCATTCAACAACTAGGTATTTTAATTTTAATGAGTTGTGCTGCCGTAACCATTTTAGGCTATCACACGCTGGCTATTCGTATTGCATCTTCTGCATTAACAAGCGCTTTAATTCTATTTATCACCTTTATAAGCATGCGTACTATCAATAAAATCTATCTTAAACTAAACCATGAAACAGCCCTTCAAGAACGAATCACCATCTATTTTGGTTATAAAAAAGGGCAATTATTTACAGAGTTTTTAATACTCAAAACAACCACCCAAGTGATTATTATTGCTTTAAGTGTGTTTTTAATTTTACGTAGTTGGGGTTTTGCAAGCTATTATTTAGAGCGTATTTATAGTCAGTTTTTATATGGTGTTCATTTTGCTAACACCACCATTTATCCCATACGTATTGTATTAGGACTCATCGTTTATTGTTTACTGTATTTATTGTTTCGTGGCATATCTACAGCGATCAGCAGACGTCAGCAATTTGATGGCGAAGAAGAAACGCAAGTCGCTATTGCCTCAATTTTCACCTATATCGGATTTACCTTAGCATTTATCAGTGCACTATTGGTTGCAGGGTTTAATTTTACAGGGCTTGCCATTATCGCTGGCGCATTATCAGTAGGAATTGGTTTAGGCTTACAGAGTATTGTGAATAACTTTGTTTCTGGACTTATTTTATTGATAGAAAAACCCTTTCGAACAGGTGATCGAATTAACGTTGATAATATTGAAGGGTTTGTGAAAAAAATTCGTGTGCGCTCCACCCACCTAATTACGCCTACTTATGAGGATATTATTATTCCCAATTCAGACTTAATTACCAAACGTGTAACCAATTATGTCTATAGTAATAAACACATTTCAATTAACTGCGATATCAACGTCCCTGTGGGTAGCGATGTCACATTAGTCCGTCATCTTCTGCTCGATGCAGCCCAGAGTCATGATGATGTTATAAAAACCGGTCGCAATAAACCTTATGTATTGTTTCGCTCATTTAATGAAAAAACATTAAGCTTTCAACTATGGTGTTTGATTAAAGACGTTAATATCAAATTAATGGTTATCAGTGACTTAAACTTTGCGATTGATCAACGATTACGCGCAAATAAAATAGGATAATAATACACATGTCATCATTCAATTCAACAAAACGCGGTTTATTATTAATCAATATTGGCTCACCAGAGGCGCCAACGATATCTGCCGTGCGTCGTTATTTACATACGTTTTTATCGGATAAACGAGTCATTAATTTACCAGCGCCACTACGATATATATTACTCTATGCATTTATCCTACCCTTTAGACCGCGCCAATCAGCTCATGCTTATCAAGCCGTATGGACTCCAAATGGTTCACCTTTAATCCATACAAGTCGACTACTTCAAGACAAATTAAAAGCCAAAATCGGTGCGGAATGCACTGTGGCATTGGGCATGCGATATAGCAAACCCACGATTTCTGATGCGCTAGACCAATTAAAACATTGTGAGCACATCACCATTCTACCGCTCTACCCACAATACTCCTCTGCAGCCACAGGCTCTGCCATTGAAGAAGTATTACGCACACTTGCTCGCAAAAATATTATTCCATCACTAAACATCGTACGTGATTTCTACCAACATCCGGCCTTTATTCATGCTCAATCAGCCCAAATACAGCCTTACATTGCACACCATGATTACATCCTCTTTAGCTATCATGGATTACCGGAAAATCAATTAGAAAAAGAAGGCTGTCAACCGGTGTGTACGGAACGCTGTCCGGCTATTTCAGCAATAAATCAAGGTTGTTATCGTGCTCAATGCCAAACAACCACCGAGCTCATAGCAAGCACATTAAAATTACAACATTACGGTACATCATTCCAATCCAGATTAGGTAAAACCCCTTGGATTAAACCCTACACGGACACCCTGCTCAAAGAGCTAGTGGCGCAAGGCGTTAAACGTTTATGCATTGCTTGCCCTTCTTTTGTAACCGATTGTTTAGAAACCTTGGAAGAAATTGGCATGCGTGCAAAAGAACAATGGTTACATGCAGGAGGAGAAGAATTAACACTTATCCCTTGCATGAATACCAATGAATTATGGATTGATGCAATTATTGCAATCACTCATCTATCAGAAGATCAATCCGAATCAACACACCCTATCGTATGACAACTTACCTAATAGCCTGCTTTACGCTTCACGCATAAAGCACAGGGCTATTATCCAACGATTTGATGCACTTAGTTCAACGATGATGGATGGTTATTTTGCATAAAATCAATCATTGGTAAAGGGGATGCTACGGATGCTTTTAAAACACAACCTGTTGAGTGTGTTCTAAAAAATCGCGGTGAACGTGGTGATGGGGGATAGTTGGCAATCGAGCTCCAGGGTACCTCATCAGCAATCATATCCAGTTGAGAACAAACCAAAGGGGGCTTTATCTTTGTTGGTTCCGCACTAAAAAAAGCCGGTGTTTTTCTGGCATTCGCACTAGAATAGTCATGGGGATAACTCCATGTATTTGCAATGCTAACAGGGCTTATTTCACGACTAGACGATGGCTTTGATATAGAATTAAACGACATCTCTTCATTATTCACAACCCGATTAAAAATAGTCTGGAACTGCATGATAACTGACTCGACGCCACCTCGTAACGACGGGTCTTTTTCTGTCATTTTCAACATTAAATAATGAATTTTTTGGTATTGCTCCAAAGTAAAATCCATATCATTTTGAAAAAACGTGTGGTATCGGTGTTGAAGATCGTCTTGATAACAAGGAGCGTCAATGGGCACTATATCATGAAAACCCCATAAAAAAGCGAGCGTTACTCCCAGAGCATAGATGTCGATTTGTTCACTTGCAATCGTGTCTTGATACAATTCTGGTGCAGCATAACCATGAGTACGTACTCGCTCAAAGCAAGCGATTTTTTCGCCATATTCTCGCGTCCTTGCAAAATCAATCAAATTTGCGGTGACTAAAGAAGGAACATAACCTTGTCTTAATTGGTCTATAAAATTAGCTTGAGTTAATCCCATATCAACTAAAATATTATCTAATTTAATATCTCCATGCATAATTTTTTTATCAAACAGTTGTTGTTTAAACGCATCAAGCACTGCAATAGTCATCAGATAACGCGTATTACTTAATAAACAATATAACCCTGCATAACTTCCACTAAGCATATCACAGAGTTCTACACCAGGAATTTTACGCATGACTAAATGCATATCAGTGCATGTAGCTTGTTGATTTAAAAACAATTTCTCCATATCTGTTGTCGGTCGCTCAACTGGGATAAAAATTTCCATACCCAATGATTTCGAATAAGTTACTTCCCGCTTTGCATTCGCAAGACTATCTTCACCATATCTATACGTTACAATTTTTACCACCATATTTTCATCAATATAATCCATATTGGCGCTCATATTCTGAAATAATATCGTATTCGCAATAGGAAAAACCTGGCCATATCCTCCCTGCCCTAATACCTGATTAGAAATCACGCGGTAATAAAGTTGGCCGTCACGATTAACCGGCAGAACATCATGTGTAAGTTGAATGATTAATGTCTTTTGATGCTCATCAATGATCTGATAATCATAGTTTTTCAACCATTTGACTTGAGCCATGTTTGAATTAAACAAACATCTTAATAACATTCTATCTTTTGGTACTTGCATTTCCAACGGATTTAAAACGGTTCTCATGTCACGCCCAATCAAAAAAAAGTTATATATTATACACTTAAAGCGCACATAAAATACACTTTAATTCGTTGTAACATAGATGGACTCATCCTATTTGTGAAGGGTTTTGACATTTAACAACTTAAGATGAAGATTGCGTTCATCTAAGTTACTTTAATTGACAAATGTCTATTAATGAATCAAAATGCTCGTTATTTAAAGACGCAAAGGCGTAAATATGCCAATAAAAAACGAACTTGCATTTAGACAGTTACCCAAGCTTAATTCACCTTTACCGGGCGTTGAATTAGTAACTGATAAATTGATTATACAAATGTCAGAATTATTAGAGTTAAGTGTGGTTGATCTGAATAGGTTAGAAAAAAAAATTAAACTACATCTTGATGGAACGTATACACATGTCAATGCGTTAAAAGATATGCTTGCTCGTATCTCTCAGTTATTAGATTATTCATCTCTGACAAATAATATCAAACTGGATGCGGCAGTAAATTTGCAGGATGGTTTTTTAAATTGCACACAAGGGTTACATGTTCGTGTCAATCATGTGTGTGTAAAACTAAATACGCCTAAAACCCTTTCTGAACTTCTTTCGGTAGTCAGATATGACAATGTGGACTTGGTCGCTCGTCACATATCCAACATGAACATTGTTGCAAAAAATATGCAAGTACATTTATATAACTTTGTTTTTTCTCAAGCCTATCAAGCAGGTTTTGTTTCAGATGCCCCTGTTGACGATGTCTATTCAACGACGATGAAAGCACAACTAAGTGCGCATGATTTAAAGAAAATAGATGACTCGTTGAAACAATTAAATATGCGTAGCGGTTTATTTTGTACAACCCAGAATGTACTCAATAAAATGATGCATTTTTTTACTATTATGGGTTACCAAGGTAAATGTTTAGACCCCGTTGGTTATCGCATGGGAGTATATGAGTCTATATTAGACTATTTAACTCATTTTTTTAACGCTAAAAGCGCAGACGTTTTGAATCTAAACACTTTTTTTATCATGGAAGATAGGGATGATTCGACTGCAACCGTTATTGTTGATTTAAATTGGCCGATTATAACTCAGTTTATTATTGAATTATTAATCAGGGACTATTTTTATGTAACAGATCAAGCTAGATTAAAAATAAAAGACTGGTTCCCCGAGTTAGATGAGGTATTTGTTACAGGGAATAGCTCTGTTGCATTGACAAATAACAGCAGTGATTATCTTTTAGATTCTATCGCAGAGACCCAGGCATGTTTGAGTTTAATCGGTGATGGGCTTAAAAAGACAGAGGATGTACTCACGGTTTACCTACCAAAAAGTACGCTTGCAGACCTCGTATTTTTAGCAAGTGAAATATCCGAACAAAACCTGCACATATTAAAAAACCTGCCCGCAGTTGCTGAGTTCGCTAACAAATTATCTCAAGAACCACACCAGACCTCTGTGCTTAAAATTATGGCGGAAATTATTTTTTCAGATAAGTCTTTTGATGATTTATATGCGCGATTATCACCTTTTTTACAAACAACCTCTCAGCCGAGCGAACAGATAGATAAGCTCTTTTCATGGTTATTTAAATTACCAAAATATTGTTTGCCTTTTTTAAAATGGTTTACTCAAAAAGAAAACGTCAAATCCTATCTTTCGCAAAACTCAGTATTACACATAGAGGATCGAAATGCATTCTTTAGATATGCGGCGCTGACGATGTTTTTTTCTAATGAAACAAAATTAAATATGGTCATTAAATACATAGATCGCTTTAACGAAGAAAGAGAAAAAACAATAGAATTAAATGCAATTTATCAACAGTTACAAACATTGGATCCTGATTTTATCTCTTATTTTAAAGATAGTTCTCTTGTATTTGATCTCGTCAAAAAAGCATTAAAAAGATTAAAAAACATCAAAAAAGCTACCACGATTG
>CAZNVR010000007.1:0-6760 GCA_964576655.1 uncultured Legionella sp.
CAGAATAACCACCACAACCATGATTTCAATGAGCGAAAAGCCTCGTTGATTACGCATAACTAAACTCCTAAGTGACTAGTTGTTCCATTGAAAAAATAGGCAGCAAGGTCGCTAATACGATAAATAAGACCACCGCTCCCATGAACAGTATGACTAAGGGTTCTAACAGGGTCAACGCTGTATCGATTAAACGTTGAACTTCTTTATCCATATGCCCGGCTGCACGCTCCATCATGCTGGCTAATTGCCCGCTTTTTTCACCACTTGCGATTAAATGTGTAGCAAGAGGCGTTAAAAATTGCGTGTTTTTCAGAACCAAACTAATAGCCCCCCCTTCTCTCACTTTAGTCGCTGCATGCACAAACGCATTTTGCATCACTAGATTGGTCACAAGGCTGGCTGACACGCGCATGGTTTCCAACACATTCACTCCAGCTGAAAATAAAATACCAAACGTGTGAATGTAGCGCGCTACATTCACCGATTTTACTAAATAATTCACCAAGGGTAATTTTAGAATCAATTGATGCCACTTAAGTTGAATACGAGGATTACGTAAGCTTCGTTTAAACACAGCAAACACGATAATCAATACTAAAAATAAATACAAACCATAGGATTTCACAAACGTGCTCATATTCAACAACACTTGTGTCATGCCAGGCAAAGATTGGCCACTACTGGTAAACACCTCAATGATTTTGGGCACTACAAAGGCTAATAAAAAACTAATAATGGCTGTTGATACCAAGATCATTAAGGTTGGATAAATCAATGCTTGTTGGATTTTTTGGCGTGTATTTTGTTGATTTTCCGTGTAATCAGCTAATTTTTCTAATACCAAATCCAAGCGCCCTGTTTGCTCTCCTGCACCAACCGTTGCGCGATATAAATCAGGAAACGCATACGGATAGTCGCCCATGGCTTGTGCCAAAGAATACCCTTCTAACACTTTAGAACGAACCCCAATAATAAGCTGTCGAACATTATTTTTTTCAGATTGCTCAGCCACTCCTCGTAACGCTTCTTCAATGGGAATACCTGCTGCCAACAGTGTTGCTAATTGCCTGGTAAATAATGATAGGTCTGCTGCGGATAATTTATCGCGACGCGTGATGGATTGTGTTTTTTTTAACAGACTCAGTTGAATAGGAATCATGCCTTGGTCACGCAATAGTTGGCGTGCATGACGTTCAGAGTCGGCCTCAACCACGCCTTTTATCGCGTTGCCTGACGGTTTTAACGCCTGATATTGATAAGCACCCATGATGTCCTGATTTTGCTTTAACAGACCTTAGTTTAGTATACTGTAAATTATAAGTCACTTACGGAAATCTGGAGAAAAGAATGAGCAAAAATGTGCTTTTAGAGGCAATTAACAAACATAACGCAAAGTTTGTTGACTTGCGGTTCACCGATACTCGCGGAAAAGAGCAGCACATTACTCTTCCCGTTTCTGCTATCAGTGATGATTTGATTGAAAATGGCAAAATGATTGATGGGTCTTCTTTTAAAGGATGGCAAAAAATTCATCAATCGGATTTGGCATTACAACCGGATTTAAGCTCTATTTTACCCGACCCTTTCTATCAAGATAGCACGGTCTTTCTTCATTGCAATGTAGTGGATCCTCAAACCATGATGGGTTATGAACGAGACCCTCGCTCTTTAGCACAACGTGCTGAGGCATATTTACAATCCACAGGCATTGCCGATCAAGCCTTATTTGGACCTGAACCTGAATTTTTTATATTCGATGATGTGCGTTGGAATACCAATATCAGTGGCGCATTTTATAGTATTGATTCAGAAGAGGCTGAATGGAATTCAGGTAAAAAAATTACAGGCGGAAATATCGGTCACCGTCCTGCATTAAAAGGAGGGTATTTTCCATTACCTCCGATTGATTCATCTCAAGATATTCGATCAGCAATTAGTTTAACGCTTGAGTCATTAGGCATTGAAGTGGAAGCACATCATCATGAAGTCGCCACTGCCAATCAATGTGAAATAGCCACGCGTTTTAATACATTAACGAAAAAAGCCGATGAATTACAAATTATTAAATATGTCATTCGCAATGTAGCTCATAATTATGGAAAAACTGCAACGTTTATGCCAAAACCTCTAGTGGGAGATAATGGCAGCGGTATGCATTGTCATCAATCATTAGTCAAAGAGGGTGTTAATTTGTTTTCAGGTGATCAATACGCCGGTCTTTCTGAAACAGCACTATATTACATTGGTGGTATTATAAAACATGCGCGCGCTTTAAATGCATTTACGAATCCAGGCATTAACAGTTACAAACGATTGGTTCCGGGCTTTGAAGCACCTGTATTGCTTGCGTACTCAGCTCGCAATCGCTCAGCTGCTATTCGTATTCCTCATGTCAATAACCCTAAGGGACGCCGAATTGAAGTACGCTTTCCAGATCCAATTGCTAATCCTTATTTGGCCTTTTCAGCCATGATGATGGCAGGATTAGATGGTATTCAAAACAAGATACATCCAGGCCAGCCTATTGATAAAGACTTATATGATCTTCCTCCTGAAGAGCTGATTGATGTTCCAACCGTTGCCTCGTCGTTAGCTCAAGCTGTTGAGTGTTTAGAACGAGATCATGAGTTTCTTCTGCAAGGGGATGTTTTTAGTAAAGGATTTATTAACAGCTGTATTGCGTTAAGAAAAGAAGAGATTGAGCGCGTGAGTTGTTTGGTGCATCCTGTTGAGTTTGAAATGTATTATAGTGATTAACACCTTAAGCGTTGTGTCCACCCTCCATGCGGTGGACACATCACTACACCTTTTTAAAGCGACCCATATCGAACATTCAACATCATCGACTCTAAAGTTAAACCCGGACCAAAAGCACAACTAAATATTGTTTTTCCATGCTCTTGTTCCGTTAATTCCTGCCAAATTTTCTTTAGAACAAATAGCACCGTCGCGGATGACATATTGCCATTTTCCCGTAATACTTGATAAGAAAATCGATTTTCAAACGCTGTCATAGGGAATGCTGCTTCACAGGCTTGAAGTATTTTGACCCCTCCTGGATGAATCGCAAAATAATCGATATCACTAAATGATTGCTTGGTTTGTTGCAATAATTTATCAGTAAAGGCGCGAATGCCGGATTGAATGGCCTCAGGAATGTATGCGCTTAACACCATATCAAATCCACTATCACCAATGTGCCAGGCCATTTCTTGACTTGACTGCGGAATTAAATCGCAGTAAAAAGAGTGTATTGACATTTTTTTAGCAACAGACTTTGATTCATTTTGAATCAAAACAGCCGCAGCTCCATCGGCAAATAATGCATTAGAAACCATATTTTCAAGCGTAAAATCATTTTGAATGTGTATCGAACAAAGCTCTACACACACCAACAAAACACACGCATCAGGATTTGCCCGGCAAATCGCATCTGCAACTTTCATACCATTAAACGCACCATAACAGCCCATAAAATTAATAGATGTGCGTTGTGTTGATGACGATAATTGAAGTGATTGAACAATTTCAATATCAATGCCTGGTGCATACATACCTGTACAGCTGACCGTTATCACATGAGTAATACGAGATAATTGAGCATCTCTTGATAAAGACGACTCTGATAAACAATCATCTATAGCCGCCAGAGCCAATGGTAATGCATGGGCTTTATAAACGGCCATACGTTCAGCAGTAGAAGGAAACGAGGCTGAGGGCTCATTAGGAAAAAATTCAAAGCTACCGGGTGATTTAGCATAATCGGTTAGTACGCTATGTCTATAGTCAATATGTGACGATTGATAGATGCGTTTTAAAACTTTCTTCTGTGCTAGAGTTAAATGAAATACTTCTGCAATAAATTCTGCAATATCCTCTTGAGCGCGTTTATACAAAGGCAAGGCGGTTCCAATGGCTGTAATAGCAGATTGCATGTTAATAATCCAAAATTGTTAATAATCGATGAGTTATCGAGGTATTTGCCTCAATCCACGCAGAGGCGAACCTACAAAGCCGAGGCTTTTGTAATAAATAATGCATGCATTGCCCCATCATACGTTTAGGTCGGATGAGATGTTGCAGTGTTTGATGGAAACCTGGCGCATCATTGTTTAAATAATAATTAACCGCCAAAAGAGCACTATGAATACTATGCGCAAACCCGTACCCTACTGCGGGATGAATACTTGCAAAAGCATCACCAATCCAATATGCATGGGGCCAATTGGGACGTTTTTTTAAACCAAATGAAGGGGCCGCTCCTTCAAGCCAATCCGATTCAATGATATCCTCTGGCAAACCGTTAGAGGCCAGAAATTGGCTTAAAAATGTTTTGCAAGAGCCTGCTTTTTCAATCATCGAGCGTTTAATTAAACACGTAAGATTACTTAAATTAGACCCAACAGGCACAATGCCTAAATAGCCACCAAGCAAACTATACATTAATAATGTTTCAGGTTTTATCATATGTGGTAAATGTGTTTTAAACCCAACAAAATCAGACGCTAGTTTTGACGTTGAAAACTGTCCTGTTGCAAAAATAATATCTTGAGCCTCTATCGGCTCACCTGAGGCAAAATGCAACACAAAAGGCGAGCTGGCTGTTGCAGGTATCAGTGTTTTAATGGGAGATTGCTCAATAATACGCGCACCATTGGCACGAGCGCGCATGGCGAGCTCAATTTCAACTAAATGACGTTGATAGGCACCCGCCGGACGTGAAAAAGACAACTGCACACGCGCCCGATCATCACTTAAAAATTGACCATATTTAATCGTTTGTAACGGACCTATATCCCAGGCATTTAATTGCTCAACTGCAAGAGGAGCTAAAAATTCACCACACATTTTAGGTGAGCCAATGAGTGAGCTTTCAATCAATAACGGTGAAAGCTCCTTATCTATAAATGCATTTAAACAGGCAAGCCCGGCAACGCCACCACCAACAATGACTATTTTTTCCATAACACCACTCGCCAACGAAAGGGAAATCCCCATTTAATCTCATAATGAACAATACCGGCTTGTTTTAAATGTTGACGCAATTCAGCTCGAGTAAAACCACGTTTAATCGATATCAATCCATCATGTGTAATGAGACGATTTCTAAATAAAACAAGGCTTATTTTTTTATAAAACCAATACGCTAGCACATGACGATGTAAATCGTTAATAATGACGGCTTGTCTGGCAGCCTGCCATGCATTTTGTAAAAAGGCAGTTAAATCCTCATCATCAACGTGATGACAAACCAACGTGATCAGTACAATATCCACACTATTTTGAGGTAAATTCAAGGCTAGTTGCTGTTGTAATTGAAAATCTAAATTCTCTCGTGACACAGCATCGTCTTTGGCTTGCTGAATGGCTATGGGTGAAACATCTATCCCTAATAACTTCATCTCGGGATACGCTCGACTTAAATGACTTAAAAAAAGCCCTCCCCCACACCCTACATCCACTAATGAGCAGTCACTTGAAAACTGTTTTAAAAAGCGTACTGTACTGCGATAAAAGCCCAATAACTTATTTATTTTAAATAAAATTCGTAAACACTGCGCATATTCTTCAGGGGTGTAAAAATCAGGCCCTAGATCCATTAATTCTTTTTCTTTTGAACGACTTTTCATCCATTAACCCTTACTCACTTGCTCAATAATCGCTTGATGACTCTTAATAAACCTGTCTGGTCGTTGCAAGCATTACAACCCAGGCCGAGATCATGTGTGCTTTCAAAATAAACCCATTCCGTCTTTACGAACGTTTAGACAGGGGCTGAAAAACGTTCCGAACTAACTTGCGTCTCTGCGAGCCAAAGGCGAAGCAGTCTCGGGTTTCGTGCGCTGAACGACAATTGCTTCCCCTTCGGGTCGCAAAGACGAATAGTTCAAGATAATTCTAACGATCGGCGTATGATTCAAAATCAATGGCGTCTCGTTGTTCGCAACGACGAGCAAACCTCACTCGTTGCATCATACTCTAAAATTAAACAACATTGGTATGTTGTTTAATTTTAGAGTAATATACCCATTTTTAATACCTCTTTAGAAGTCCATGAAAAAAATTAAAGTCATAGTTGGAATGTCTGGTGGTGTCGACTCATCGGTTGCTGCATTGTTATTACGTGAACAAGGCTATGAGGTTGAAGGTTTGTTCATGAAAAATTGGGAGCAAGATGATAAAAATGGCTATTGTGCCGCTGCTGAAGATTTAGCCGATGCACAAGCTGTTTGCGACAAACTAAACATCCCGCTACATAGTGTTAATTTTTCAGAAGCTTATTGGGATCGCGTATTTAATCATTTTCTGAGTGAATACGAACAAAGTCGCACACCCAATCCTGATGTGTTATGTAATAAAGAAATTAAATTTAATGCGTTTCTGAATCATGCGTTATCTTTAGGGGCCGATTTTATTGCTACAGGTCATTATGCTCGTGTTAACGTATGTGATGGTGTTGGCGCATTGTATAAAGCGCGTGATAGAGATAAAGATCAAAGTTATTTCCTGCATGCTGTTGAACCCCAGGCACTAGCTAAAACGCTGTTTCCAGTGGGTGAGTTACTTAAATCTGAAGTCAGACAAATCGCTGAACAAGCAGGCCTTGTAACCCATGCAAAAAAAGATTCAACAGGCATTTGTTTTATTGGTGAAAAACGCTTCAAAACATTTTTAAATGAATTTATCTTAGCCAAACCGGGTAACATTCAAAATCCTCAAGGTGATATATTAGGACGTCATGATGGATTGATGTTTTACA
>CAZNVR010000007.1:6770-20848 GCA_964576655.1 uncultured Legionella sp.
CGGTACGCGTGATGGCAGTGAAAATCCTTGGTATGTCGTTGATAAAGACACCTCAACCAACACCTTAATTGTGGCACAAGGCAATCACCATCCAATGCTTTATTCACAAGGGCTCATGTGTGGTCCAATTCATCAATTAAGAGCCATGCCAAGTGATGTCTTTCCCATGACCTGCTTTGCAAAAACACGGTATCGTCAAGATGACCAAGCATGTGTCATATCGCCTATTGATAATAACAATCAACATTGCGTGGTATTTTCAAGCATGCAACGCGCGGTCACGCCTGGTCAATACATTGTATTTTATGATAAAAACCAATGTTTAGGTGGTGCTACTATTGAACAAATCATACGCTAATCATGTATAATACATAGAATTAAGTTTGAATCACATTGGAGTTATCATGGCAGCAACTAATGCATCCCCTACGCCAGAAGTACAACACGTTACCTTTACACTTAGCGCTGCGGATAAAGTAGCCTCATTAATTGCTGAAGAAAACGATCCCGGTCTTAATTTACGTGTATACATCACCGGTGGAGGTTGTTCTGGTTTTCAGTACGGATTTACGTTTGATAAAAACATTCAGGACGATGATACCGTAATTGAACGAGAATGTTCCGATGGAAAATCGATTGTAAAATTACTTATTGACTCCATGAGCTATCAATACTTGCAAGGTGCTGAAATTGATTTTACATCAGGATTGGAAGAACAATTTAAAATATACAATCCCAATGCAAAAACAACGTGTGGTTGTGGATCATCGTTCAGCATGGACGACGACGAATAGGTTTAATACGATTTCACGACAATCGTTGTTCCTATATGAATGAAATTTTTTGATAACCAACGTGCCTCACTAGGTAAAACCCGAATACATCCATGGCTTGCATTGTGTGCAGGCACGTGATTTGAGCCATGGACTGCGTAATACTTACTAAAAAACATGCAATAAGGCATCGGAGAACCACCCTTACCTACTGGATAGCGCGTTGAACGACAATCTGCGCCGCCTTTAGAAATCACATGAAACGTGCCTGTGGGGGTTCTGCATGAGCGTTGTATGTCAGGGCAATATGACTTGCCACCTGAGCCATGTCCTGAACGCACAACAACACCATCGTCATTAATTGCCTTCCATTGTAATGTTTTAGGGCTAAATACAAATGTATTTGCATAACTTGTGTCGATAGCTGCAATCAACATCAGCGCTGCAATGCTACAAGACAACGTTAATCCATGTGTTTTTTTATCCATGATTATTCCTTATTTGTATGTTAGTCATGTTCTCCTGTACCTCTGATTGAGATGCTGGCGATGGAGACATTGATCTCATGTTAGCCATAATCGTTTTATAAACAGATTGAGTTATTGGCTCTTTACTGGATACTGACTTGGGTGAAGATTCATCCATTGAGTCTTTTGAGCTATTCAACGATTTAAATATGCTCCATTTATTTGAACCCGATGAAAGCCCTTCACGCGAAGGGCTGGACGCACCACTTTCAATACTTTCTAACGATTCAATGGAATGTGCGCGTAGCCTGTTACCTTGCGTGAACTCTCTATCAAGAGCACTAATTGTTGCTAATACCTCTTGCTGGTGTTTTGGAAAATTATTAATGGGGGTTAAATAATTATTTATTCCTACATCAGCAAACCAAGGTTGATTGGTTTGATTAAATAATGCCGCCACAGCCTGCTCTTGCCCAGCAGGACCTGATTTGGATGCTTTTTTCACTGCATCCAGTTTTTGTATAAACAAGTCCATCTCTTGATTCAACACCCCTTCTTTGCTCAAATATTGCGCATAAATATCCACTAAAACCGTTTTATTGATATCGGTTTTAGGTAACTCACGCAAATCTCGAGCTAAATCGGGTGCTGATTGTGAAAGCAAACTTGCCATTTGATTTTTTACCTGATCAAACTCATCGGAAAATTTTATGCTATATAACGGCGGGCTAATAATCACGGCATGATCGCGTTTAGTGGTTTCATCATCAGGCGCAATAACGGTAACTTGTTTACGCTGAATTTTGGAATTTTTTGCCGTATTTGGCATCGCATCCAGAACATCAACAAAATCCAGCATACCCCCTTTTGTAAATCCAGAACGCTTTCCCTCAGCTGGATCTGTTTCAATGTGTTCAATATTGGATTTATACGTCGAGTCCGCACTAAAACGTCCTGTACCTAAGGGTGCCTGCTTCAGGCCTTCCAACTCATAAGCACTCTCTTCCCACATATTTTGAATATGATTTCCAACAACTTTACTACGCGTATTCGCATCGTAGCCTGAGAGTCTAATATCAGGCAGCGCTTGTACTAACTCATTAAAATTTTTAACATCTTGAGATGAAACGGCAATTTTTTCTTGAATAACACCCCAATCTTGTGCGCGCTCCATGGTTTTATTCGAATCCAAGTGACCACTTATTAACTGCAACTCAAGCGATTGATTGCCTCTTGCGATAGAGCAATCTGTAATAACGCCACCTTTATTTGACGCCGTACCAAACATTGCACTAGGATCTCGTCTTGCTGCTTGTACTTGATTCACTTTAACCTGCACATCAGGCTTGGATATTACAAAACTGGCCATGCCGGTATTTCCATACAACACATTTAAATCATTTTTAGTTCGAGTTGTCATTTGACCTGCACAGATAACCGAATAACCGGGAAGAGCCTTTTTTAACTCCGCTAACGTTGCATTAAAATCAACTTCCTGACAGTTAATCACACAAAAATCCAAACCCTCTTGTTTTAATTGATGCGCTATTTCTTTTGTAGCCTTATTTCCTAACGTAGAATTACCACAATTGGCTGTGACAGCAGAGTATTTGAAAGACATATTTTCTCCAAATCGTTCGTCATATAAACAAAATATAGACCATAAAGAGGAAATATCTATCTTTTTGATTTATTTGTTGACACAAAAATGGATAAAGACTTTTATTTTCGGTGTGTGATGCTTGGCACCTGTACCTGCTCTGTAGGAAACGACGCCATACAATTGGATGTGTGATTGGACAACGCGTTAGCCGTCGATACATGAGGCTGAGGGCTAAAAAAAGTAACAGAGCTACCTATAGACGGAGTAAGTGATGAATAAAAATTCTGTATGCGTTGACGATATTCAATTACAATTTGAGTGGAATGAGGCAAAAGAGCGCTCAATACGTTAGATAACAATCCTAATTCATGAAGCACCCTCAGATTTTCTTGCTGAAAGCCTGAAGAAAATAATTTTGCCAACTGATATTTAAGTGCACCAAAACCCAAACGGGTTACAAACAAATTTTCTGTTGCAAAAAGACTGGTAATCGCATCAAGACATGCTGTTGAAAAGGTATACCCCTCACTAGCAATAAGTCGGACACCTCGAAAAATTCGACGAGGATCTGCATAAAAGCTTTCTAACGGAGCAATCACTGTATTTAATATTTTTTGATCAAAGTCATTCCATGAGTGAAGGTGTTGTAACTCATAAACGCTCCGTTCTCGCAAGTTATAATATAATACACCAACCGTAAAATCCGTGCCCATTGCATGCTCAACAAAATTTTTTGCTCGGAGGTAATAAACTCTAGATTAAAATTTTTCCATACAATGGAAATAATATGGCAATTATTTTTACGATAACCATATTCACCCGTTTTAGGATCTCGCAAAATGGGATGCTCTTTACTGACAAACCTATCGAGTAATTCGTTTAGCTTATCTTTATTATCCGGGATAATATTAGGAATAAAAATATCAAAATCCCCTGGGCTCTGTTTGATATTTGCGCTGCCATACAGATATCCTTCGCAAGACGACGCACAAAACAGTTCGGAAATATCATCTAAAAGCAATTTAAGAGCACTATTTTTCTCATAACAAACAGGAAGGCGAGTCGATTTAAAGATGTTTAATGCCTTTAGCTTTTCTATTTTTTTAACTCGTTTTTTTTCTTTAACACGTTCATTGTAAGTAGTTTTTGTATCAATCACCGGGGGAGCTTGCGTTGGAGAAGGAACCATCCTAAGTTCTTCTTTAAATACAACTTGATCCACAATAATAGAAAGCGTGTCGCGGACTTCATCAAAAACGTTGTTTAACAAAGACGATTCAACCGCCTCTAACTTTATAGGGACTTTTTTCTTCTTTCTCTTTTTTTTTTGCTTGACTACTATATTCTCAGAGGTACTTTCAGGCATCAACTGGTCCACAGCATGTTTAATGCTGCGCATTGCTGTTAATGACTCATCAACCTCATCATACCCTTGAATTTTCAATAAACCACACGGGTCAGTCGGTATGAAACCCGCATATTTTGTATTAAATGCAACACATGACTCTAAATGAAGCACCGCGTTATCGTAGTTTTTAAAATAAGTATCTATCTTTGACGAGATATAATGTCCAACTGAAATCATTTTTTCCAAGTGATATAATATTCGCATCTCAATTGGTGATTTGCATGCTGGAAAATTGTTAATAAACCTATAAATAACATCATCTGATTGTTGAATGCATGTCTTCACAAGAGGTTGTATGTCATTAACATCCATCGACTCATCAGACCATTTATTTATATACATCCATGCTAAATATAAATTCGCTTTAGAATGCTCCAGGGTTTTATCTAAAATAAATGGCAATAGACGTGCTTGTTTATTCGCCTTATCGTTTACTGATTCTTTTTCAGAAGATATTTTATTAAAAAAATGAATCCCCACATCAACAACTAGCTCACACAACTCACAAACAATAACATTCATCTCCTTGTATTGCTCCAAAGAAAATTGGTCTGATATTGGATATTGATATTTGCTTGTAAACTGCGTCATCATTTGAAATTGTTCTAATACAAACTCAAATGACCTCAATGGTAATTGCAGAATGGATTTACACCATAGATCTTTAATTTTTAAAAGGGTAAAACGGCGTTTTTCTTCAGGTAAATCGGTGTAAAAACTTGCGTTAAATTCACCTATAAATTTTCGATGTGTTTGAGATAAAATGTCATAAACGGGGCTGGACTGGCTAACAGACAACATATTTGTCTCATCTAATTGGAAGTACAATAAAGCTTATTGTTCTATATTACCATTCCAAACACCTCAAACACAACCAGTTTGAGTAAGATAAGAGCAAAAAAGGCATTGCACAATCCAGTCGTGTTTAACCATTTAGATAAAATAAGGTTAGGCATCCCAGCGATTTATGCCAGATTTTTTTACTAAAAATTGAATAAATTCATTGTGGTTATTTAACTCATCTTCATTCGCCAGGTATACAGGAGATTGACTGATGAGCGGCTCAATCTTTTGAATGGCATTGGTTTTTGCATGAGCAATTTGTGCATCTTCTTCAGCAAATAATTGACTTTGTCCGCCGGTCATTGCAAGGTATACAAACGCTAAAATCTCAGCATCAAGTAATGCACCATGTTTTAACCGGTTAGAGTTATCTACATCATAACGTTTACATAAAGCATCTAAACTATTACGCTGGCCTGGATGTTTGTTACGAGCCATAACCAACGTATCAAAAATAGTACAATGCGCTTCTAATGATTGATGCCATTTAGCTCGTTTTAGCTCAGCATTTAAAAAACCCACATCAAACGGTGCATTATGAATGATTAGCTCAGCACCATCGATAAACGCTAATAATTCTGACCAGACCTCTTTAAATAAAGGTTTATCTTGTAAAAACTCGGTACTAATTCCATGCACACGAAACGCTCCCTCATCCACCTCTCGTTGTGGATTCAGATACACATGAAAATGCCTGCCCGTGAGCTTTCGTTCCAAAAGCTCAACACAACCGATTTCAATCACGCGATGCCCAAGCTCCGCACCAATACCCGTGGTTTCAGTATCTAAAACAATTTGTCTCATCGCGTTTCAATACCTAACATGGCCTCAATCGCTTCATTAGCGAGCATGTCAGCACGCTCATTTTCAGGATGCCCCGAGTGGCCTTTGACCCAATGCCATGTGATGGTGTGATATTGTGCAAGCGAATCCAGTTGCTGCCAAAGATCCATGTTTTTAACGGGTTCTTTTTTAGAGTTACGCCAGCCTGATTTTTTCCATTGAGCCAACCACCCCATCATCCCCTGTCGTAAATATTGAGAGTCGGTATATAAAGCAACATCACAAACACGTGTAAGAGCCGTTAATCCTTTAATAGCCGCCATGAGCTCCATACGATTATTAGTGGTATGAGGTTCTGCTCCTTTAAGCTCTTTTTCTTGGTCATTAAATCTTAAAATAGCCCCCCATCCGCCAGGACCCGGATTTCCTTTACACGCACCGTCTGTATATATTTGAATAGTCATATGAATAGATCTTGATACATTTTGAGTTTTTAAAGACACTATACCGTGTGCATACATCGCTCGCAAGAGATGTTGAGGACAAAGCGATTAATCCACAAAGCCAATACGAATAATGCCTGCGATTGCAATCGGTAGAAACACCATAGCCATAATGGATATCGCTAATAAAATTGCCAATTGGCCTTGTACATCAACCCCTTGTATTGCAGCTGTCACAGCCCCACTGCCAAAGATCATCAACGGAATTGTTAATGGCAATAAGATGAGCGCCATTAACACCCCCTTTTGTCTTAATCCCGTACCAAACGCCGCAGCCAATGCACAAAGAAACATCATAGCGGGTGTTCCACATAATAAACTTAACATTAAAACACTCATTTCATAGAGGGTTAAATTAAACAACAACGCCAAAAAAGGACAAAAAAATAAAATAGGAAGAAGTGTTGATAACCAATGTAATATTATTTTAGCTACAATAAAAATACTCACAGGAAAACCAGATAGCAACCATTGTTCAATCACACCATCATCATAATCTTGTTGAAATAGCCGCTCTGATGACAACAAAATAGCAAGTAGTACGGCTATCCAGGCCAACCCTGGCAGTATCGTTTTTAGCAATACCACATCTGCAGGCATACTTAGTGGGAAAAAAACCATAATCATTAAAAAAAATAACGACGAATTCATTTGCAAGCGACGCTGACGAGCATGCATGATGAACTCTCGCCTTAGCTGTTGCGTAATGATAGTGAATAAGGGCATCATAAAAAATACTCAAAACAATCCCTGTCCTGTAAGGGGAGGGTTTGATGCGAGGTGAGAATAATTTGCCGACCTTTATCTAAATGCTCAATAAAACAGTCCATTAAGATAGCAATCGCATCTTGATCAAGGGCCACCAAAGGTTCATCCAGTATCCATAATCCTGCATCAGACATTAAAATGCGTAATAATCCAACCCGACGGCGCTGCCCCATAGATAATAAACCACAAGGGACATTCTCAAATTCATTCAAAGAGAATCGATGCATTAACTCATCAAAAGATATTGTTTTTTTATCATGTTGCAAGTCAAATCGACAGTTCTCTCGCACCGTTAATACCTGACTCACGCCTGTTTTATGACCTACATAACACAATGATTGTTGATAATGGGCTAAATCATTCCAAATAGAACGCCCATTAAAAAAAATACGTCCTCTCTCAGGACGCATTAAACCCGACAAAATTTTTAATAATGTAGTTTTTCCTGAGCCATTGTGCCCTCGAACATGCATTAATTGCCCGGCTTGCAAACTAAACTCGACATTTTTTAGTAACGGTTTATCCGTATAATCAAAATATAAATGACTTACTTCAAGCATCAGGCATCTACCATTTCCGTAAATAACGCACTGGATAATGCTTTTTCATGATATGCATTATTCACTACCACACGTTGAGACAAATAGAGAACCACCATACTAAAGGGCAATATAATGACAACATCCCATGGAAAACTTAGCCATTTAATGCCACCAAATGAACCAAGATATGACAACAATAGCAGTGCTAACATATAACCGGCAAACCAATAAAAACTTTTACCACAAGACAGAAACGTGCGTTTTTGATAACTCAGATTAATCACCAAGCCAATTAACAATGCCACATCTAATTTCCATAAAATATCAAAACCACACCAATAAAGCATTAAATTGCATGCATAAAACGCTACATGAGAAAATAACACACTCCATGATAATCTAAATGGTCTTGGGGTATTGGGCTGTAACGCTCGCATAGCTAACAAGCATACAGGACCAATACCATACGATAAAATGCTGCAAGAAGATAAAAACGCCACCATTTTTTGCCAGCCAGGGAAAGGTAAAAATGACAGCGCACCAACAAGAAAATTGGCAGCCAATGTAATGTATGGAATATTATATTTATTGAGCTTAGTAAACACATGAGGGATATGTTGGTTAAGAGACATCCCATAAACAATACGTGATGTTGCTGCGGTATAAACAAGGGCCGTACCAAAAGGCGACAACATCGCATCACCCATTAATAAAATAGCAACCCATCCCAAACCCAGCAATGCTAATAGTCCAACCAATGGCCCACTATCCCCAGGAAACGATAAATGCTGCCAACCATGTGTTAAATATTGGGCAGGCACTGCCGCTAAAAAGCTAAATTGCAATAAAAAATAAAGCACAAAGCCAATCAATACGGCCCCTAAAATAGCAATAGGAATATTGCGTTGCGGATTAATGACCTCCCCTGCAAGCATTACCTCCTACGGATAATGCCGAAAAAATTTGCGCCCAATCCTCACGATCGGTTAAATGAATATGTATATTGTCAAAACTAGGAGAGATAGAAATCAGCGAAAAAATGGCTAAGCCCGGAAGTAAAAACTTAATAATGCTTGCATATCGATTGCATTCCGCAAGCAATTTCACACCAAATGAATTCAACAACACAACGAATAACATCAAAAAAAGAGCAACCACATACCCTAAGCCGGATAATTCAAAGGCTGTGGTATTAGGAGACACTAAGATAGGAAATAATCGTCCAGAATATTGTAAAATCGCTTGTATTTCAATCGGAGTCATCACCACATAAGACAACCAAGATGTCCAGGCAAACAAAAAACCAACGTCACTTCCATGGGTAAAACTTGGATAATTACTCATGCCGCCTGAAATAGGGAACATCGCACCGAGTTCACATAAGGGAAGTGCAATAAATAACATAAACACCGCTGCAATAATCCAACTGATTAATGCATTACTACCTGCAATTTGCGCACTGATAAAAGGGCTAAATAACCAACCTGATCCAATCATGCCCCCTGCCGCCGCAATCAATACATTCGTCCTGGTAATGTCTCGTTTTAGCATAATAATAACCCTTTAATGAAGCCAATAGCCGGTTGCTAATCCTGCAACCAATCCAAACAAATGACCCTGCCAGGACACACCTTTTTCACCAGGAAATATACCGTATAAAATTCCTGCAAAGTAATAGATACTTAAAAGGCCTAAAACAATTGCTGTAATCGTACCTTGATAATAAATATTGTAAACCAACAGTCCCCAGAAACCAGTAATCACAGCACTTGCACCAATATGAAGACCTGGTTTACCAAAACACCAAATCAGTAACCCGCTGATCAATGTAATGCTCATTGTTACATCAAAAAAATAAGCAACACCATCCATTAATAAAAAATTACTAAGCACAATTAAAGGTAGGGTATTAAAAAATAAATGATTAAAATTAGCATGCAAAAGTGGCGCGAATACAATTCCAGGCAAGCCGTATAGTCGCCGAGGGATAATACCTAAATACAAAATGCGCGTCTCCACACACGTAATAAAAAAAACACCCCATAGTATTAAGATCATACCCGTAAGCAGGGGTAAATTGGTTTTTGTTTGATTCACAATTAACATAAGACTTGCATTTATTTCATCAATCAAAATGCTACTCCTCTGAATTCACATCCAGCACCTCACACACCAAACGTCCACGTGCCAAACGAACTTGAATAGTACTGCCTACATCAACCTGAGTGCTATCACGCAACACATGCTTTTGCATGCTTGCAATCGCATATCCTCTATCCAGTGTAGCCAAAGGACTAACTGCATGCAATGTTCCACATTGTTGTTTAAATGCTTGCCTGATGTGATTGATCTTTATTTCTATTTGTTGAGTTAAATCACGCTCTATACGTTGAATACGCAGACGGGCATGTTGTAACAACAATCCCGGATGCTGTGCATTTAAACGGATCATCAAGGTGTGCAACCGATGTTGCTTTTGAGACAACACTTGCGATTGCATACGTTGTAAATGACGTTTTAAATAATCCAGTGTTTGCCAATGGGTGTTAATTAAGCGCCCGGGCGATGCAATTTTTTCAATGGCATGATGAAGAATAAGCTGTTTATGCTGCATCAATCTTAACATGGCTGATAGCAATAAAGCATGCAAAGCCTGGATACGCGCTAACAGCTCAAGCCAATCCGGTACAACGGACTCTGCCGCAGCCGTAGGTGTTGCTGCTCGCACATCCGCCACAAAATCAGCAATAGTAAAATCTGTTTCATGTCCAATACCAGAAACAATAGGGATAGTGCTTTTAGCAATGGCATGCGCTAAGCGCTCGTCATTAAAGGCCCACAAATCTTCTAGACTCCCACCTCCTCTTGCTAAAATTAACACATCACAACGTTTATCGATATTCGCTCGTTGTAATGCACTAATTAATTGCGGAGCGGCTAATTTACCTTGTACATCACTAGCATAAATCAACACAGGAATGAGTGGAAAACGACGCGCAAGCGTGGATAAAATATCATGTAAGGCCGCTCCCGTGGCAGAGGTGATGACTCCAATACAATGCGGTATGCGCGGCAGTATTTTTTTACGAGCAGTTTCAAATAAACCTATTGCTGCTAATTTAGTTTTTAATAGTTCAAACTGACGATACAAGTTCCCAAGGCCTGCGTCTTCAAGCTTTTGTACAATCAGCTGATAGTCACCTCGGGCTTCATATAAACTTAAGACCCCATGGGCAACAACTTGCTGACCATTGTCTAAATTAAACCCGTTAGAACTTACATGACGATTACGAAAATACACACATTTAACCTGAGCAGCTGCGTCTTTTAAGGTAAAATAAAAATGACCTGACGCAGGCTTACTTAAATTTGAAATTTCACCAGCAACACTAACCCCCCCTATTTCATGCTCAAGAAAAGTGCGTACATGGCGGTTCAATTGACTCACTGTAAGTATCTGGGATTGATTGCTTAGCATAAATGAAGTAATTCTCTACGTGCAGCTTCTAAGTCTTGTGCTGTATTAATATCTTGTAAAGGTTTAACACAAGCAACATCTACTTTAATTTTATGACCTGACCATAAAATACGTAGTTGTTCCAACGCTTCCACTTGCTCTAGCTCACACACAGGCCACGTCACCACATCCAGCAAAAATGCTGCGCGATAAGCATATAAACCAATATGGCGAAACGCATGTGGACCAAAGCCTCCATCACGACATGCAGGAATAGGGCTTCTGGAAAAATACAATGCATGATGACTGTGATCACGTACAACTTTAACGACATTAGGATTGTTAAAATGCTCTTCATCCTCCACAGGCCAACATAAGGTCGCCATAGGTGCTTCGGTGTTCATAAGACTTAGTGCAACTTGTGTGATTAAGGCTGGCGCAATTAGAGGTTCATCGCCTTGTACATTAACAATGATATCATCTGCCGCAAATCCTAGTTTTTTTACAGCCTCAGCTATTCTATCTGTTCCTGATTGATGCGTTAGAGCGGTCATTACCACATCAGCACCAAACGCTTTTGCAACGTTAAAAATATGTTCACTATCAGTGGCTATGGTAATAGATAAAGGCCCGGCTTTTAATGCTTGCAAATAAACTCGCTCAAGAACCGTCTTGCCTTGTAAATCGATTAATAATTTACCAGGTAAGCGGGTAGATTGCATACGCGCAGGTATTACAACATGAAAATTAGAGGGCATCTTTTTCCTCTAACGATAAGACTCGAGCCTCAGTATCTAGCATCACAGGTATTCCATCACGTATAGGATAAGCCAATCGGTCAAAAAGACAAATTAACTCCTGGTGCTTTAACACCAACTTACCTTTGCACAACGGACAAACCAGAATATCTAATAATTTTTTATCCATATCAATCTACTTATCATTTCAAAAGGTAAGCCTATGATAACATTTTTAAATTTAAAATATATTTCTGAATCATAACTTAAATTGACCAAATAAATCATTTTTGTTACAATCAAGCAATAAAAAATCGGAGCGACACTCTATGTATCCAGCAACTCAATTTAAACACATTATAGAGAAAGTACATCTGGATGATTCACTAGCGGTTATAGACCCCTCATTATATCGAAAACGGCTTAATTTTTTGCATATGCTTAAAAACAATCCACTATCTTTTTTAACTCTGGATTCAGAGCCATTAACCGTTACAAAAGAATATTCGGTTAGAAATGGTAACACGATAATAACAGGACACGGTTCATTCTGGATGAGAGCTCCGATAATTATAAATGATAATGAATTTAATTCGATAATCAAAGAAATCTATCAGTTAGATGATAACGCTGTCTCCCGCGCGCATGAAATATTCAAAAATCAGGTCATATCGTTCATTCAAAACATTCCCAATATTCAACCAACTGAGTTAAGCAATAAATGCATTGAAAAAGATTTATATTATTTAGTTAACAATACCCCTGCCCATGAATTAACAGAAACAATAAACAGATTAAAAGCATCATCTGTTAATTACTCTACATTTGAAATAGATACAAAAAATCACATTCAAGAAATCGTAAACACATATGATGTATTTATAAATACGACTGAATTACGAAAAAATTTATTAATCATATTTTTTCATATAGCATCAATGCAAAACGATAAAACACCGTGGTTATATAAAAATGAAACACATGAAATGCTGGCAAATTTTGCTCTAAAAGCACTCGTAATGCCTGTTTATTACGCAGCATTTGTGTTCCTTACAGCTTTTACAGCTGCATTTTGTGCCACGCTTCCGATAATATCGTTGTTGTTAATCACCAATCCCATACTAGCAACAATTACATCCATAGCCCTATGTGTGGGGCTGCTCGTTGGGCTAAGCTATGCAATTAAATATGAGGATGATATTTTAAAGCAGCTAAACCAACCTATGATTGATTATGCAAATTATATTGATAAGATGACTGAAGATGCTTTTAATCCGCAGTCCCAGATTTTGTCAACAGAACTTGCATCAACATTATTTTCTGCCTCTCGAGCTACTTTTTTTAATTCAGCAGAATCTCGCCAAGACACCCACACAGCGTCTCAGCCACTACCAACCCCGTGACCTCTTTCAGAGTACAATTCTTCATGGCGTATTTCCTTTTGTTGATTATGTTCCGCAAGAACAATCAACCGGATACGCCACCTAATTTATTTTTCCATACACCAGATTCGAGCATAACTCTAGGCAACGTCCGTAAAGTTTTTTTATAGTTTTCCTATGCTAAATCTGAGCACCGATTTTTCAGACTACTCCGATCTGCCCCCTCTCCTGCGCTAGGAGTTTGAGTAGTATGCTTTTCGCGGGAGAGGGTTGGGGAGAGGGAATGTCACGGATGGCACATGCTTGATGTGCTCTATTATAAAAGTACATCAAGATGCGATGAGAAGCGCCTACGACAAAGCCGCAGAAGCAATCGGTTCCAGTGTTGGCGGACTTAGCTCTAAAGAATCCAACCACCCATGATCGCCATATCTACAAAGAAAGGAACATTGTTGAACGCTTTTTTCAAAAAATTAAGTGCTTTAGAAGAGTTACTACACGATAGGATAAAACAGCCAGAATGTACCTTACTGGCGTAATGTTTGTGAGTATATTATTGGCGTTAACGTAGCGTAGTTAGAATCACATCCAGGACCGGTGCCGTTTGCTGAAAGACATCATGATTCCAAAACCGCAACACTTTAAACCCACGTGTCTTTAGCCAATCAGTGCGCTTCTTATCGTAAATTCGATTATCTATGTGTTGACCACCATCAAGCTCGATAATCAGTCGTATTTCAAGACAGACAAAATCAACGATGTATTCGCCTATTGGTACTTGTCTCTTGAATTTAAATCCCAGTCTATTTGCT